>CAXBHA010000156.1:0-6159 GCA_963974955.1 uncultured Yeosuana sp.
CGGAATGACAAAATCATTATGTTTTCAGACTTATGACAAATTATGGACATTCAAAAAGTCAATAACAGAAAAATTGATAATACAGCATTGAAAATAAGGAAGACAGACTGTGTGCTACATGGCTATAAAAAACAGGACAACTATGATTCGTTGTTACTCAAATCCAAAATACACCCTTAAAAAACCAAAAAAAAGGTTGAAGAAAACTTTGAAATTCTTCAACCTTTTTGTCTCAATTTAATTATATTACTTACTTCTGAAAGCACCTGGTTAGGCTTTTTTAGTTATTTAATTTGGTTATTGATTTTGCTCAAGATTGGGAGATTACTTCAAACTATCATAAAACGTCCGTCGTATTCTTTCACTATTAATAAAAGCCCAGCTATACCCTAAATCATCATAAGTTTTTGTAATATTTGTGTTGGCTGCTACGTCCTCTTCTGTTTTTCCAAGAGCAATTTCAGCTAAGACTTTTGCTTTAAGATCTTCTAACATGCTCAAGAAAAATTGATAGTCTTTTTTAGTGCCTAGTGTTCCATGGCCAGGAATAATTTTAGTCTCATCATCTACCAATATCAACGCTTTTTTAACTGCTTCAATATAACCGTTAATACTTCCGCCTGAATTTAAATCAATATATGGGTAGCGTTTATTAAAAAACGTATCTCCCGTATGTAGCACGTTACTACTAGGAAAATAAAGTAAGGCATCGCCATCTGTATGGGCATTATCCGCATGAAAAACAAGCACGTCTTCACCATTGATGTGAATGTGTAATTTATCGTTAAATGTAATTATAGGAAGTGCGTCTTTGGGAGTTCCGGCTTCAGATGCATTTAACCGCTTATACACATTATCATGAGCAATAATTTTAGCGCCTTGTTTAGCGATGTTTTCATTACCGCCAGTATGATCGCCATGGAAGTGTGTATTCACTAAAAATTGAATGGGCTTATCACTAAGTTTTTTAATGGCTTCTATAATTTTTGGGGTCAATGGTGCAAATTGATCATCAATCATAAACACACCATCTTCGCCAACCGAAAGTCCGATATTGCCTCCTTGTCCAGTAAGCATGTACACCGTATTGGATAATTGTTGCGTTTCAATAACAACATCATTGCTTTCCTGAGCATTCAATAAAATACTGGTGGAAAAAATCAAAAACGGAAAAATGGTTTTCATGGTTTTCATGGTTTTCATGGTAAGTTGAAGGATTAATGTAATTAAAATTACAAAATCTTTTTATTATGTATCGTACACATTAAAATTTTAGCCTTAAAAAGCATTGCTAAAATTCTTTAATAAAGTATCTTTGCATTCGCAATATAAAGCCACCATTAAATAGAACCTTGAGTAAAACAAATTCTTTATCACCTAGTTCCATTATTTCAGATTTTAAGGAAATTACTAAGATGCGTCTTGCATTAAGCGTGGTGTTTTCATCGCTTGCAGGCTATTTACTTGGGGTTGATGTGGTTGATATTAAAACATTGATTTTATTAGCATTTGGAGGCTATTTCATGGTAGGTGCTTCCAATGCTTTTAATCAAATTATTGAGAAGGATTTAGATGCATTAATGGATCGCACTAAAAATAGGCCCATTCCAGCAGGACGCATGTCGGTAAATACAGCCTTTATTATTGCTTCACTTTTTACATTGTTAGGAATTATAATTCTCTACAATATTAACAAGCAAACGGCTATGTTTGGTGCTATATCTATTTTTTTATACACAAGTGTTTATACGCCTTTAAAAACAAAAACACCATTATCGGTATTTGTTGGAGCCATTCCGGGAGCTATTCCATTTATGTTGGGTTGGGTAGCCGCTACCAATAATTTTGGAATTGAACCAGGCACGTTGTTTGCCCTTCAATTTTTTTGGCAATTCCCTCATTTTTGGGCCATTGGCTGGTTTTTATTTGAAGACTATAAAAAAGGAGGGTTTTTTATGCTGCCAACTGGAAGGCAAGATAAAGGAACGGCAGTTCAGGTTGTTATGTATACTATATGGACCATACTGGTATCTATAATACCAGTGTTTGGCTTTACAGGGAAATTACATTTATCCATAGTGTCTGCTGGTGTGGTATTTATTTTGGGATTGGGAATGCTCTATTACGCTATTCAATTGTTTAAAAAAATGACAACAACCGCGGCAAAACAATTAATGCTTGCTAGTGTGTCCTATATTACGCTGGTACAAATGGTTTATGTAATTGATAAATTTATAAGATAATTTTATAATGGATTTAACTCAAGGAACTACAGAAGAAAAAACCAAAAGAGCAAAACGAATGATGCTTTGGTTTGCAATTATATCACTTATTATGTCTTTTGCGGCATGGACAAGTGCTTTTATAGTAAGTAGCTCAAGACCAGATTGGTTAAAGGGTTTTCAACTACCAGATTCATTTGTGCTAAGTACAGGTATTATTATGGTTAGTAGTCTGTCATTTATACTCGCAAAAAGATCTTTAAAAAAGGATGATAGAGCAATGACGACAGTTTGGTTATTCGTCACGTTATTTTTAGGAATTGCATTTATATACAACCAATTTTTAGGATTTCAACAAATTATTGACCAAGGATATAATTTTACTGGCCCAACAAGTAATGTAACCATGTCTTACATTTATTTAATTGCAATGGTACATATTTTACACGTCGTAGTTGGGTTAATATGTTTGTTGATAGTAATTTATAATCATTTTAAACAAAAATATAATTCTTCTAAAATGCTTGGACTTGAATTGGCTGCAACATTTTGGCATTTTATTGATATACTTTGGGTGTATCTCTTTTTATTTTTATATTTTGTACAATAATTTAATTAGAGACTAATTTTTTATCAGGGCTATTTTTATATTGATTTTTGAATTTTAGACTCGGATATTTTTCTAGATAAATAAAATGATTATTTTTGTGCAACTTTTAAAAACTAACGTTATATATGAGCACTACAGTTGTAAATACTGGAACAGAAGGTAAAACTTGGGGTGGAGGCAATCCTCCTTTAAGAGCAAGTTATGGAAAAATGATGATGTGGTTTTTCATTGTTTCTGATGCCTTAACATTTTCTGGGTTTTTAGCAGCCTACGGTTTTTCAAGATTTAAGTTTATTGATTCCTGGCCTATAGCCGATGAGGTATTTACACACGTACCTTTTTTACACGGGCAAGATTTACCCATGATCTATGTGGCTTTTATGACATTTGTGTTAATCATGTCGTCTGTAACCATGGTACTTGCCGTTGATGCTGGACATCATTTAAATAAGTCTAAAGTAAAAGGAGGGAATATTTTACAGTTTGTAGATACAGATGGTCGTAGAGTAGCCCTAAGGGATTTTGTTGTTGCTACACCAACTGAAAGAGTACAGCATAAAAGCAATAATGGTCTTTGGTTTGTTAGTGAAGGGTCTATTCCAACATATACAGTTGATGATGTTATACAGGGATTAGAGTCTCATAACAACGTTTTGGTTAGAACTCAGGCAATTAATGAGCACGGTCATAAAACGGTTTTGACAAGGGAAGAATCGCTAAAGCAAGTTAAAAGTAATGCCAAACATGTGGTGGAAGGTGCCAATTTACATGAAAATGAATATGGTTCTCCACTGTTTGCCGACTTTTTCTTTTTTATTACAGGTTTTCACGGATTTCATGTGTTTTCTGGAGTTATGATCAATATCATTATTTTCTTTAATGTTATTTTAGGAACCTATGAAAAGCGTAAAAGTTATGAAATGGTTGAAAAAGTTGGGTTGTACTGGCACTTTGTGGATTTAGTTTGGGTATTTGTATTCACATTCTTCTATCTAGTTTAATTGATATAATATAATTAAAAATGGCACACGAACATACATTGGAAATCTTTAGAGGATTCATTAAGTTTAAATCTAATACTCAAAAAATTTGGGGGGTTTTAATTCTCTTGTCCATAATAACAACTGTTGAGGTTGCTTTTGGTATCTACAAACCAGAATCTTTATTTGTTCATTTTTTAGGCATGAAAGTTCTAAATTGGATTTTTATTATTTTAACTATTGTAAAAGCCTATTATATTACATGGGATTTTATGCATATGAGAGATGAAACGGCTAGTTTAAAGCGCATGGTGGTGTGGACAGCAGTTTTCCTAGTTTTGTATTTAGTCTTTATTTTGTTGCAAGAAGGTGGGTATATTCAAGATATATATTCTTCAGGGTATATAAAAAGTGATTTCTAAAAAGAAATAACACTATAATACTGTGTTAAAAGAGATATGTAGAGGCTGTCTAAAAAGTTAAAACTAGTTGTCATTACGAACGCAGTGAAGTAATCTGTTTATTGATTACTAGAAACCTAAAGATTGCTTCGTTCCTCGCAATGACGTAAAACTAAACTTTTTAGACAGCCTCTTTTTTATTTTTGCATTTTATAATAATTATTAATTTAGAAGGTTTAAGTGAATTATTCAAAAGTGAAACGATACGTTGTTTTAGGTGTTTTATTCTTATTGCCTGTAACCTTTTTATTGTTTTTATATCCTGCCACACATAACTATACCCCTTTAGATATTGTGAACGATAAGGTTCTTGACCTGCAACAATTTTCATCGGATGTTGATGAAGACATTCTTCTTAAAGATCATATTTCCGTTCTTGGTTTTCTTGGAGCAAAGCCTATGGATAATTTGGTGGGAGCTTCAAATTTGAAGGAGTTGGTATATGATAAATTTAAAGGATTTAAAAAATTTCAAATAGTTATTGTTGTTCCTAAAGGCACAGAAGAAGTCACTGGATTGCTTAAAAAAGAAATAAGTTCGTATGAAGACACTCGGTTTTGGCACTTTGTTTACGGAAACCCTGAAGACATCCAAAATCTTTTCAATAGTTTAAAAAGCAATGCACCACTTAATGCTGATTTAGCGACAGAGGATATATTTATTATTGATAAAAATTTAAATCAACGAGGACGAATTGATGATAGAAAAGATAATGAAATAGCAAAAAACAAACCTGTTTACGGTTTAAATTCATATAACTGTATCTCCATAGACGATATTAAAAATAAAATGGGCGAAGACATGCGAATTTTATTTACCGAATATAGACAAAAAAGAAAAGGAAATTTTGATTCTTCAATTCGAAGAGCAAATGAACTAAACAAGCAAAAATGAAAAAAAGCAATTATTCATACATAGGCATTTCATTCATTATTTTGGTTTTTGGAATTTATTTTATCCCTAAAATCATTGATAGAATTTCCAATAATGATACTGTTAGAAATGATGGCGGCACAAAAATCAATATCCATAATCCTAAAAAGGAAGTTTCAGATTTAGCATTTATTGAAATTAATGGAAAGCCTAAAAAGGTTCCTCATTTTAGTTTCGCAAATCAAGATGGAAAAATAATTACCGAGAAAGATTACCAAGGAAAAGTTTATATCATAGAATTCTTTTTTACAACATGTCCAACCATTTGCCCAAGGATGAATGCTAATCTAATTAAAATTCAAAATGAATTTACAGGGTTTAATAATTTTGGAGTAGCCTCATTTACCATCAATCCCGAGCATGATACTTCAGAAGTTTTGAAAGCTTATGCCGAGAAATACGGTGTTACAAACCCCAATTGGAATTTAATGACCGGCAATCAAGAAACTATTTACAAACTAGCTAATGAAGGGTTTAATTTATATACAGCTAAAGATATAGAAGTAGAAGGAGGATTTGAACATTCAGGTAATTTTGCCTTGATAGACAAAAACGGATTTATACGTTCTAGAATCGTTAATGGAAACCCTATTATTTTTTACAATGGAATGATTTCTGAATCTGAAAAAGCAGATGAAACAGGGATGCCACAAGAAATCACCATGTTAAAAGAAGATATTGTTAAGTTATTAAAAGAATAATGCCAAAGACTGATTTACAGACCGAAAAAAAATATAACACATGGATAGTTATTTTATCTATTGTAATTCCGGTTGTGGTGGCTATTCTATTTGGTGTTAATTTGCGTGAAATGGGGTTTAATGTTCAACCATTAACTTTTTTGCCTCCAATATATGCAACTATTAATGCCCTTACAGCTCTTGTCGCGGCCTGTTCAGCAATTACTGCGCTCACACCTACGCCAAAGGACGACAAGATTGTCGGCAAGCTAT
>CAXBHA010000157.1:0-6121 GCA_963974955.1 uncultured Yeosuana sp.
GAACTGCTCCTTAAGCTTCTTCGGTGTATCTAAAGCTTCAATTTTACCGTTAACCATAATAGACACCCGATCGCAATATTCAGCTTCATCCATATAATGTGTGGTTACAAAAACCGTTGTTCCTTGATTTGCTGCTTTATATATCATTTCCCAGAATTGTCTTCTAGTAACAGGGTCAACACCTCCAGTAGGTTCATCTAAAAACACAATTTTCGGATCGTGTATTAAAGACACGGAAAAGGAAAGTTTTTGTTTCCAGCCTAATGGTAACGAACCTACTAATTGATTTGCAACTTTTTCAAGACCTAGTTCTTCAATTAAGGCATTTGCCTTTTCCTTAATTCTTTTCCTAGGTAAACCATAAATTCCGCCAAAAAACGTGATATTTTCTATAACCGTTAAATCGTCATACAATGCAAATTTCTGACTCATATAACCAATGTTTTTTTTGATGTCTTCGGCATGTGCAAATACATCAAATCCTGCGACATTGGCTTTTCCTGACGTCGGATTTGAAATACCAATCAACATTTTCATTGCTGTGGTTTTACCTGCACCATTAGCACCCAAAAATCCAAATATTTCACCTTTTTTAACGTCAAAAGTTATGGCATCTACAGCTGTAAAATCTCCAAACATTTTAGTTAATCCTTCTACGTATATAACGTTTTCGTTGTTCATTTTTTTGCTAATTCCATAAAGGTGTCTTCAATTGTAGATGCTGTTTTTTTAATTTCTATATTGGACAGTTTTTTAGATTCTAAATACACTTTTAATGCTTTAGGATTAAAATCTGTTCTATTGTCTGTATAATGAACAAATTCGCCAAAAGGATACACGCTGTGGTTGTATTCATAATCATTTAAACTATTGATTAGATGATACATATTATTAGCTCGCACATTGTAAATTGGATTTGGATAGTGCTTTACAATTGCTTCAGGAGTGTCAATCTCTAGAATTTTGCCATCTTGAATAAGTGCAATTCTATCGCACAAAGCCGCTTCATCCATATAAGGTGTAGACACTAAAATGGTAATTCCTTTTTGTTGTAAGCGTTTTAGCATGTCCCAAAATTCTTTTCTCGAAACCGGGTCCACTCCTGTGGTTGGTTCATCTAGAAACAACACTTTTGGTTTGTGAATTAAAGCACAACTCAAGGCTAGTTTTTGCTTCATACCGCCAGAGAGTTTCCCAGCACGTCGAGTTTTAAAAGGTTCAATCTGGACATAAATATCCTTTATTAAGTCGTAATTTTCTTCAATCGTTGTACCAAATATGGTGGCGAAGAAATTTAAATTTTCTTCGACAGTTAAATCCTGATAAAGCGAAAATTTTCCTGGCATATAACCAACACTGTTCCGAATCTGTTTATAATCTGCAACTATATCGAAACCAGCAACAGTCGCAGTACCTTCATCGGCAAACAAAAGTGTGGTTAAAATTCTAAAAAGTGTTGTTTTACCGGCGCCATCAGGACCAATAAGGCCAAAGAGTTCACCTGGTTTCACTTGAAAAGAAATGTTTTGTAACGCTTTTGCGTCTTTGTAAGATTTTGATATGTTGTTAACAATGATACTCACTTAGTATTGATTTTGAACCGTGATTTTAGGTTCCATGGTTACTTTAGATGTAATGGAATTTGAAATTAAACAGGCTTTCCCTGATTTTTCAAGAATGCGAAGTGCACGATCTCTCTGGGCTTCGTCCGAAATAAAAACTTCAGGAAATAGCAATACTTCCGTCATAATAAATTTTCCGTCTATTTTGTCTAAAACACCTTTTGAGCTACATTTAAAACTGATAAATTCAAATTTTGAATATTCAGCAATCGCTAAAAAAGTAGTCATTAAGCAACTGCTCACCGCTGCAGTGAATAAATGCTCAGGCGACCAAATATTTGGTATGCCCTTATCAAATTGTGGAGGCGTTGCAACCTCAATGCAGTTCGTTGTATTCGGCTCTACACCATTTAATTCTGGGGAACACATCAATCCTTTTCGGTCTTTTGTCCACGCTATGTTAACATTATACTCATGTTTGTCCATAAAGTTTTCTATTTAATGGTTATTTAAAATATGTTTTGTAAGCATTTAAGTTATATGTCATGCTTTTTAAGGTTTCTGAACCTTCTTCAGTGGTTTTTGTTTCTAATAGCACCTCTATTTTTTCAATTAATGGATGTAAGAACACATGAAGATTGTCGTGTGATGGCCCCGTCATAGTACATTCTTTAACTAAAGTGTTTTTTCTATCGTTCAATTTATTGGCTAAGCTTAAATAATCTTCAACGGTTTCTGTCTTACTTTCAGAAATTAGTTTTAGCATCGTGTTTACACCCTCAGTAGTTTGTTTATCTGCTAACCATTTGGCTCCATTGTCCAGTTGAATTTCATTCATCCAGTTGTTGTTTAACACAGCATTTTCTTGATGTGTTTCGTGTTCTTTATGTGAAACAGCTTCTGTAGAAACTTGTTCTTGCGTGTTGTGTTCTGTAACATGTTCTTCTTTTTTACTGTCTTTACAGCTTACTAAAGCCAATAGGCTCATTGTGAAAATTAAATGTTTCATTGTTTCTGTTTTTAGTTATTATTTTTATCCGAATAGTTAATCCATAGTTCTGCTGGCATACCAACTTTCAAACTTCCATCATTGACTACATCTATTTTTACTGCATAGACTAAAGCGACACGCTCCTCTTTTGTTTGAATAATTTTAGGAGTAAATTCAGCTTCCGAAGCAATCCAGGAAATCATACCTTTATAAGACTTCATAGCGTCTTTGCCATCAATTTTCACAGTTACTTCCTGTCCTATTTTGATTGTCGGTAATTGGGTTTCACTAATATAAACGCGTAGTTCCATAGTGCTTAAATCGGCAATTTTATAAAGTGGTTTACCAAATGAGGTAATTTCATCTGGTTCGGCATATTTTACCAAAACCGTACCATCGATAGGATTGATAATCTGACTTTTTTTAAGTTGATCATCAATTTGCTTTATTTGTACGTCTAAGTTTTTTAATTCATTAACAATTGGCGCATTTTGGATTTCTATGCTTCTAATTTGTTGTTTGATGACGTTAATTTCGCCATTTACATCATCCAATTGCTTTTGGGTGGATGCATTGTCTTTAAGTAAATTTTCTATACGCTTTTGATCGTTTTTTGCAGTTGCCAATTGTGCATTTAAAACACTTATTTGGGAAAGGACACCTCTTGATTTTGAAACCGTTGTGCTTTTTGAAACAATTAATTGTTCTTTTTTCAAAGCCAAGGGAATAGTGTCTATATATCCAATAAATGACTCTTTTTTAAGATGTTGACCTTCCTCTATATTGAACATTTTTAATTTGCCGTTATTTTCAGAAGATATTGTTATTTCTGTAGCCTCAAAGTTTCCATAACCATCAGCGCGTTCGTTACTATCGCCGCACGATAAAAGGGTAGTGGCTACAATGCTTAAAGCAGATATAATTTTTATTTGTGTTGTCATTTTATTGTCCTTTAGTAATGTTATAATTGGCCGTGACCAGTGCAAGCTGAATTTTATGTGTTTTTAAAGTTGTTTCGTCTTCATATAATTTAGTTAATTCTGTTATATATTCTGAAGCTGTGATAACGCCGTTTTTTAATTGAGACTCGGCAGATTTTAAAACGTCTTTTCTTAAATCGATAATGCTGGCATCTGTTGTAATAAAACTCTTTATTTTTTTAATTTCAGATTCTTGTTGTTTTAGTGCAATAGTGGTTTGTAGGTTGAATAGTTCAGTTTCATTTTCCACAATGTCCTTGTTGACTGATAAAGATTGTCGTTCCTTTTTGTTTGAATTCCAGTCGAAAACAGTCCAGTTAAGCTTTAAGCCAACAATATAAAACCCTTTAAATGAGTTATCTAACCAATTTAATCCAGGGTTACCATAACCACCAGTTGCAAATCCGGATAGCTTGGGGAAATTTTGTTTGGAAAGCAACTCTTCATTAAATTGAATTTGATCTTTTTTAAATTGAAATAAATCCAGTTCTGGACGACGAATAGTGGAATTTATGGGTGCAATAATTTCTGGGTTCGTTAAAACAGTACTGGATTCAATAGTTGTACCTGTAAGTGATGATAAGGTTTCAAATAAGCTATTTTTATTGTATGCAATCTCTGAAAGTTCCTGTTCAATTTTTATTGATTCTACTTCCAAAACCTTATCAGATGCTGGTAGGATGGTCCCATATTCAATTCTGGATTTAACTTCTTTAATTTGCGCATTAAGTTGTTCTTGTTTTGCTTTTATTAACGTGTTTTTTTCTTGTAATAGTAAGATTGAAAAATAGATTTGGTTTACTTGTGTTTTAAGCTGGTATAAATTGACTTCAACTTCTTTTTGTTTTGTCTTTAAGGAAGCTGTCTTTACCTGTAAAGAGGCATCAATTAACCCGCCATTATAAATTAATTGGTTAACAGTTGCCGTTGCCCTATATTGATCTTTGTTTAATGGTTTTATACCAGTGTTTGGAATGGTGACTTGTGTCACTTCAGATTGATATGTGGCCTGTGCTTCTACATTTAGTTGAGGCAATGCATTATTTTTTATAGCATCTATATCATAAGCATTCTGTTGTTCTAAAAGAAAGTGTTGTTTTGCTATTGGATAGTTTTTATTAACTAATTGGTAACAGTCATTTAATGATAATTCCTGTTGTGCAAAGGTGCCAAATGACAGGAGTAAAACAATATAAAGATATAAAGTTTTCATGGTTTTATACTTTAATAGAATTGATTATAAAATTGGCAACATGTGTTTTCCGCTCTTCAATGAGTTCTTTAAAATGGGTATCATTAATATTTACAATAGATTTAATTAGTGGAGAACCAATAAAAGGGAATACATTTAATGATAAGATGTTGATGAACAATTGTTCTGCACTAATCGATTGTATGAGTCCGTTTTTCACATCATTATCAACCTGTTTTTTAAAGACTTCCAAATTCGGAAAACCTATAGATCCTTTAATTTTCAATATAAACTCGGGGTTTCTATTAATTTCTTGAATCACAAAATTGGGTATATAGGGATGCTTACTGATAAAAGTGATATAATTATGAGAGAAGTCTTTAATTTTGTCTTCTAATGAAGAATCACCATTTAAAATTTTATTTAACTGTGGCGCCAGCAACTCAAAGGCACTTTTAAAAACAGCGTCAAAAAGCATCTGTTTGCTTCTAAAGTAATAATGTAATAGGGCTTTATTTATACTTGCTTCATTGGCTATTTCTTGCATTCTTGCACCATCCATTCCTTTTTTTTGAAATACCTTTTTTGCCGCATTTAATATGTTCAGTTCGGTGTTATTATCTTTTTCTTTAATCATAATTAACTATATAGTTTAACCAAATGGTTAACAAATGTAATAATTTATTCTATTCTAAAAAAACATCTTCTTAAATAATTCGTCAAACTCAGCTAAATAACTATTATTATTCTAAGAGATAATCACTTATAATTTTTTTTAATTGGGAGTACCCCTTATTAATTTCTACAAAAATTCACGCAATATATTTTATATAGATTATTTTTACGCAAGTTTTTGAATTAACATATATTGAAAAAAACTATAATTTCGTTTTCATTTGCTTTAAAACTACTGTATCAATTAGTTTTTATATTAAGCTTATTAGGTCTGTTTGTATTTATCTTTGATTATGGCTTTGACCAATCCTTAAGGGTTCAAAAGGAACTTAATGCGGCTTATTTTGTAGTTGTAATTTTAGGTGTTATTACCTCTGTATTGAGATACACACTCAGGGAAAAGAAAATTAAAAGGAGTGTTCTAATATTTGACATCATAAGTATTACGCTTACACTTGCGGTTTTATATGTCCATTTCTTTTCAGACGAAGCGCATCATCACTTAACGTTTTTGTATAATGACAATTGGCTTAAGTTTGTAATTATCCTAACTTTTATAAGAGAATTTTCTGAACAGAATATTAATTTTAAACGAACGGTTTTAAATCCTGCTCAATTATTCATTATAAGCTTCTTGTCCATTATTTTTTTAGGAGCCGTATTACTTACGTTCCCTAAAGCAACCTATACAGATATTTCGTTTTTAGATGCTTTATTTACA
>CAXBHA010000158.1:0-6108 GCA_963974955.1 uncultured Yeosuana sp.
CAAGGAAAACATACGGTAGTAATTGGTCGTTCTCATATTGTCGGTCGTCCGATGAGTATATTGATGGGAAGAAAAGGATTTCCTGGAAATTCTACAGTAACATTAACCCATAGTCATACAAAAAACATTACCCAGATAACGTCACAAGCGGACATTATTATTTCGGCTTTAGGGGTTCCTAATTTTTTAAAGGCAGAAATGGTGAAAGACGATGCGGTTATTATTGATGTGGGAATTACTCGAGTAATTGATGAATCTTCACCAAAAGGCTATGTTATTACCGGCGATGTAGATTTTGAAAATGTAAGCAAAAAAGCAAGTTTTATAACACCAGTTCCAGGAGGCGTGGGCCCCATGACGATTGCGATGTTGCTTAAAAACACGTTGCTGGCAAGAGAACACCACAGAATGTAATGATGCTATTTAGCAAATAACTGCCCTAAATCTTTAAAAGCTTTAAACTCCAAAGCATTTCCAGAAGGATCATAAAAAAACATGGTGGCCTGTTCGCCAGCAAGCCCTTGAAATCGAATATAGGGCTCAATGACAAATTGGATATTTTTTGTTTTTAATTTTTCTGACAAGGTTTGAAAATCATGCCAAGGTAAAACAATTCCAAAATGCGGTACAGGAACATCTTTACCATCTACAGGATTGGTGTGCAAGGCTTCGTTTGATTTGGGTTTAAAGTGGATAACCAATTGATGTCCAAAAAAATTAAAATCGACCCAATGGTCGCTACTACGACCTTCTTTACAGCCTAAAACATCTCTATAAAATTGTCTGCATTCTTCTAGATTATGAACAGGAATAGCCAAATGGAAAGGTGATAATATTGCCATAATATAATAAAATTTAATTTTTAAGTGCGTCTGTTTTTTTGGTATGTTTTGGTTGAGGTTTCTAAAAGTTGGCTGAGTTCTTTAAACTCATTATCTGTTAGTTCTCTATAGTCTCCAACAGGCATGTCAAGTTTAATATTCATTATTCTTATACGTTTTAGTGTTTCTACTTCATAATTTAAGTATTCGCACATACGGCGTATTTGTCTGTTTAAGCCTTGTGTTAAAATAATTTTGAATTCGTAAGTATTCAATTTTTGAACTTTACACGTTTTAGTAATTCTATCTAAAACAGGGACCCCTCCAGATATACGTTCAATAAAAGTTTGCGAAATGGGTTTATCAACTTTTACAATATATTCCTTTTCATGATTATTGCTGGCTCTTAATATTTTATTGACAATATCGCCATCATCTGTTAAAAGAATTAATCCTTCACTTAGTTTATCCAATCTTCCAATAGGAAAAATTCGTTTGGGATAGTTAATAAAATCAATAATGTTGTCTTTTTCAACGCTCGTGTCTGTAGTGCAGACAATACCAACTGGTTTATTAAACGCCAGATACACAAAGTTTTCTTTAGAATCGACAATGGTTTTTCCATCAACGGCCACAACATCTTGTTTACTGATTTTTGTTCCCTTTTCGGGTACCACACCATTAATGGTTACACGACCTGCTTCAATCAGTTTATCAGCTTCTCTACGAGAACAATAACCTACTTCACTTAAATATTTATTAATTCGTTTTAATTGTACTTCCATAGGTTGCAAAGATAGAAAGTTTAATTGTCAATAAATTCCAAAATTTGTGAGTTGATGGATTTATGATTAAGGGAGTGCCCTAAACCCTTAGTATTTATAAGTTTACTGTTTTTAAAATTATTTTTAATGCGAAGTGCGTCTTCAAAAGGAATTATTTTATCATTTTCATCATGAATAATAAGACCTTCGGAGTTAATGGTTTCAATATATCTTGCCGTGCTAAACGATTCTGGAGGTGCTCCAAAACGTTCAAGGAGGATTGCATTGAGTTGGTTAATAATCCGTTTATTATAACCTAGCATATCTGTATATCTCTTTAATACATCTATAAAATTAGAAGGGACACCCAAAAGAACTATTTTTTTGATACTTTTTAATTGATATTTATTTTGAAAAAACACCGTTGACATGCCTCCAACAGAATGCCCTATTATGATATCTGGTTGAAATTTTTGAGCTACAACATTGATGAATTCGGAATATAGAATAGCATTAAAAATCTCAGAACCAGAATGGCCATGGGACTTATAAGAGACTGCCATCTGCCCGAATTGCTTTCCCAGCCATGAACTAAGAGAATGGTTTGTTTGGTCCCAATCCATCTGTAAGTCATTATGCCATGGGAATTATATTTTAACGTTTCTTTAATGGACGTATTTAAAAATACTGCTTGTAGTTTGGAAATTTGCCCTTTTCTAGGTTTTGAAAATAACATGAGGGCTTTTTCTGCCGCATAGTTTTTAGACAGATAGCTTAAAATGTTAAGGTAGCTGCCAACAAGTTTTACAAAAATGGAAGCCATTAATTTTCTCTGTTAACGCCATTAATTGAAAACGCTGGTGTGCAAATAGCTATATATTCACAAGGTTCTGTGAAGGGATTAGAATATTGAACTCTCGTATTCTTTTCGATTTTTATAGATTGCCCAGCTTCTAAAACTACAATATCATCCTCAATAATGAATTGTTTTTTTCCTTTAATGATAAACGTAAATTCATCAAATTCTGGTATTTGAAATGGTTCGCTCCAGCCAGAAGGCGCAATCATATGGGCAATACTTAGTTTGGGGTTTCCGTCAGTAGCTAAGCCAAAGTGTTCTTTAATAACTTTACCATCCTCTGTTGGAACAATAAATGGTTTATTTTGTACAGTGTATTTCTTCATGATTAACTTTTCATTGGCTTTTTCTTTATCATACCACCTTTTATATCTTTAACGGTACTCATAACAACAAAAGCATTTTTATCTATTTTATCAATTTCGGTTCGCAATTTGGCAAGTTCTAAACGTGTTACTACTGCATAAATAATGTCTTTGTCGTAGCTTTTACTGTTTTTCCCATAACCACCTCGTCCAGCGTATATGGTACAGCCCCGGCGTAATTTTTCGATAAGCATAATTCTTAGGGCTTCATGTTCGTTCGAAACAATGGTAACACCAACATATTCTTCAACACCATCAACCACAAAGTCAACCGTTTTGGCTGCTGCCAAATAAGTTAAAATGGCGTACAATGCCGTCTCAATAGATAAGATATAAGCTCCAAAGGAAAAGATAATAATGTTAATTAGGAAAAGAACGTCTCCAATGGTTATAGATAGTTTTCTACTTAAAAAAATAGCCAAAATTTCTGTACCATCAATAACACTGCCACCTCTCATAGACAAACCAATTCCAAGACCTAAAAAGAATCCACCAAATACTGCAATAAGCAATTTGTCTTCGGTAATTATCGGGTAATCAACAAAGTGAACGACGATAGCTAAAAATAAAATGGCCACAATACTCTTTATGGCGAATTTCATATTAATGGTTTTCGAGGCCAATAATAAAAAAGGAAGATTTACCAATACCAATAAAACACCTAAATCAAGTTCCGATATATTTTTCAATAGAAGTGAAATACCTGTAGCGCCACCATCAATAAATTGATTTGGTAATAAAAAGCCTTTCAATCCAAAACCTGCAGAAAATACGCCAATAATTATAAAAATGTACTCCCGAACTGCGTGAGACAATTCTACCTGAAGGTTTTTCACAATAGGCATGATGTCTTTCTCAGTTATTTGTTTAGAATCTTTATTTGACTCAACTTTTCTACGAGCTGCATCAATTAATAGTTTTGAGAAGAATGGGTTCATTTTGTTTTTTTTAATTGGTTTTATGCCAGTTTAAGAAAAAATACTTGATTTTGGCGTTGTCTGGAATATGAGTTGGTTCAATAGTTAAATTCATGTCAAAACGCATATTGGCCGGTAAATCTTTTTTGTCAATGGTAAACGAGGCATCTAATTCATTAACAGAAATAACAACGGTATTTATTAAATTGTCAATTCTTGTTATTTTATAATTTTTTGCAATGTCTTTAAAGGTGCTTTCAATAGAAATATTTTTATTTGTTTTAAAACGCGGGTCAAAAATCCGAACACTTTGAATAAAAGAGGTTGAGTCTGAAAACCTACGAGGACTTATGCTTAATAATTTCGCACCACCTTTTTCAAAAACCTCGATATCATCAATTATTCCCGTAAATTCATTGCCATTGTAATTTACTAACGAGTCTTTGGTATAAATTGATTTCAGCTCTTTTATTTGGGTTGAATCTGTTAGTAAACCAACATGTTGCTTACCAATTTGAAAAGGCCCCTGTTCTTTATTACAACTTGAAAAAATGAAGAGAATGAGTGCGAAAACTAAAAATGATTTGTTCATAGGGGGACGTTTAATTTGTTGATATTTATTAATATTGATTAATATTGAAATTATGATCTGTTTTTCATGACTTTAGATAAAATCCCAAAGACACTTCGTATAAAGGTAGCGCTTGTTAACACTTTAACTACAGGATTCATTGCGGAACTTCTTCTTCTAGAGCTTGTTTTGCTTTGTTGTTTGGATGCTGCTTTTTTGAGTGTTTCCTGTTGTTGTCGGGCTTTTTCTTTAACCTCTTCTTCTTGGGCCTTGTCAATTTTGTCATTTAGCATTTCATAAGCACTTTCTCTATCTATGGTTTCGTTGTACTTTTTTACCAATTTTGATTTTGATAAAAGTGCGTTCAATTCAGGCTCAGTAAGGATATCCATTCTGCTCATAGGTGCACGCATCATGGTTGCGGCAAGTGGTGTTGGTCTTCCTTTTTCATCGAGTGCGGATACTAAAGCTTCACCGATACCAAGCGATGTTAAAACATTGGCCGTATTATAATATTCCGAGTCTGGATAATTCTGAGCCGTTAGCTTAATGGCTTTTCTATCCTTAGCAGTAAAGGCTCTTAAAGCGTGCTGAATTTTTAAACCTAGTTGACTTAATACTGCTTCTGGAACATCGGTTGGATTTTGGGTGACGAAATATAGGCCAACACCTTTACTTCGAATTAATTTGACAATACTTTCAATTTGATTGATTAAAGCTTTGGAAGCTTCATTAAAAATTAAATGAGCTTCATCAATAAATAAAATTAACTCAGGTCTATCACTATCGCCTTGCTCTGGAAAAGCTGAATATATTTCGGCCAACAAACTCAGCATAAACGTAGAGAATAATTTTGGTCTATCTTGAATATCGGTTAATCGTATAATATTAATGTAGCCTTTGCCATCATCATCAATTCTGAGCAAATCCTGAACATCGAACGAGGTTTCACCAAAAAATAAATCAGCACCTTGTTGCTCTAGTTCAACTACTTTTCGTAAAATAGCACCAGTAGAGGCTGTTGAAATTCTGCCATAATCATCTTCAAATTCTTCTTTACCTTCTTGAGTGGCGAATTGTAATATTTTTTTAAAATCCTTTAAATCAAGAAGCGGCATTTTATTGTCATCACAGTATTTAAAAATAACAGAAACAATACCCGATTGTGCTTCAGATAGATCTAAAATCCGTGACAATAGTACAGGGCCAAATTCACTTACAGTCGCACGTAATCTAACACCATCTTGTTCAGATAAGGTTAAAACTTCAACAGGAAAACGTTTAGCTTTAAAAGGAATTCCAATTTTTTCATGACGTTCGTCAATCTTTTGATGTCCAGGACTAGGTTCGGCTAAACCACTTAAATCACCCTTAATATCCATAAGTAACACAGGGATGCCTTTATCACTTAAATTTTCGGCTAATACTTGAAGCGATTTTGTCTTTCCAGTACCTGTCGCACCTGCTATCAAGCCATGACGATTTAATGTTTTTAAAGGAATTTTAACATGAGCTCCTGTGATTGTTTCGCCATCTAACATAGCGGCTCCTACAGTAATAAAATCGCCTTTCGTTGTATTTCCGTCGTTTATATATTTAAAAAAAGCTTCCTTCTTACTCATTACTTATAATTTTGCATAAAAATAACTATTCCTAATGAATTCATACAACTAGATGAATAAAACTATCAACATTTAGTTTGCAAAATAGTATCTTTGCAAACTATGAAAAAAGAGATCCGGCAATTAGTTGATAAAGGGGATATGTTGCCCTTAATGGAAGAGTTTTATACCATTCAGGGAGAAGGATTC
>CAXBHA010000159.1:0-6106 GCA_963974955.1 uncultured Yeosuana sp.
GATTGTCATTTTGAGCGTAGTCGAAAAATCTTATTTACCTAATTATCAATAATTTAATCTAAAGAATTCCCCGAGGCTCTGCCTCGGGGAATTCTTTAGATTAAAATTTGTTCGCTATGTAGACCTCACAGGTTTTTAAAACCTGTGAGGCTTGGTTATCCTGAAAACGACGAGTAGCTTATTTCCCAAAATTAATTTTTGTCATGTACTTGGATACAAGTTGTAAAATTTTTGTCATAGTTGATAAAATAACTTACTTTCAAAATCTATTAAAAAAACACTCAAAAATAGATTTGAAAAAACATTATTATTTAATAACCGTACAGTTTTTAGGCTATCGATTTCATGGATGGCAAAAACAACCTTATTTAAAAACAGTTCACTTAATGATAGATAAAACCTTAAAATTTATTTTTGGGGAAACACCATTTAAATCGCTTGGTTCTGGAAGAACAGATGCCATGGTTTCTGCTCAAGAAGCCGCTTTTGAATTGTTTTTAGAGAAGCCTTTAGTGGATTTAGAGTCGTTTTTACAACTGTTCAATCATAATTTACCTCAGGATATTAGAGCGTTAACCATTAAAGAAGTAACATCAGATTTTAACATCATTCAAAGTTCAAAAAGTAAAGAATACTTGTATGTGTTTACATGTGGTGAAAAATGCCATCCATTCTGCGCACCCTTGATGACTTCTATATTAGATGATTTAGATATAGATTTAATGAAATTAGGCGCTAAATGTTTTGAAGGAACGCATTATTTTAAAACCTATTGCTACAAAGCAACAGATGAAGGCATATACACAAGAACCATTGCAACTTGTGAAATAGTGGAAAACACCTTGTTTACCGCCAACTTTTTTCCTAACAAGAGTTATATTTTAAGAGTTAAAGGAAAGGGGTTTATGCGCAACCAAATAAGATTGATGATGGGAGCCTTAATAAAACTAGGATGTGGTGATATTTCATTGGAGTATATTAAAGAAAGTCGAAAACCAGAGAGTATTGAAGTGATGGATTATATTGCTCCAGCTTCAGGTTTAATTTTGAACAAGATAGAGTTTATATAGTTTACTTCCTGTACTCTCCATCTCATTTTTTTTAGTGAATACTATATGTTACATGTGAATTGTACAACGTTTAATAAAAAACATGTAACAGGTTATAAAAAGTATATGGTCATCTTTGTATTATACTATTTAGTTTAATGCCAGAGCATCTAAATACTACTTTATTAATTTAACTTAAAAAAACAGACAAATGAAAAATTTAATATTATTGATTGCCATAATACTATCAGGAAATTTATTTGCGCAAGAAAAACCAAAGGACGTAAAACAAGAAACAGAAGTAAAAACTGTTAAAACAAAAGACGAAAACAAAACTACCGAGAAGAAGATCAAAGTAGTAACTCGTGAAACAGCTTCAGTTGAATTAGATGAAAAGGATAAGAACAAGACAAATCAAGATCAAGTTGAAGGAACAACAACAGTGAAAAAAACAGTTTTTATTGATAATGATAGTGATAATAATTATGATATTTTAACCCAAGAAACTTATTATGTTCTAGGTGATGAAAAATATATGTTTACACCTAATAAAAGAGGTTTTGATATCGCTTATGATGACATTGAAGCAAACGATCGGTTCGTTAAAATTGGAAACGCTTGGACAACAAGTTCAAATGGGTATTATATTATAAATGGAGAGAAGCATTCAGGTATTGGTTATTTTGATGCTAACGGAAATTTTACTACAGAATACTATAATAACGATACAGGTCAAGTTGAAGTTAAAACATATATAAGACATTAACGTTTTAAATATTATTGTTTAGTACATGACAAAAATTTAGAACAAAAATATAAAAATCTTATTTTCAACATATTGCGTTTTGTAGGTTTTAATGGGCCTCACAGGTTTCAAAAACCTGTGAGGTCTTGATGCTCATGAAAACTTCCAATAGATTATTTCTCAAAATTAATTTTTGTCATGTACTTAGATATTATTGTTAACTAAATAATAAAAGTCCCGTTTCATTCGGGACTTTTTGTATTTTAGAAAACTAATTGGTATTGCAAACAATGAATATAACAATTTCAGCTTCCGTCTTGGACTTCTTAAAAAAATTAGAAAAAAACAATAATCGCGAGTGGTTTAACGAACATAAAAAAGAATTTAAATCTATTGAGACCGATATTAAGAAGGTTTATAATTCTCTTTTTGAATTACTTAAAACGCATGATGATGTGGACGCTTTAAAAATGTTTCGGATATATCGTGATGTTCGTTTTTCAAAAAACAAATTGCCCTATAAAACACACTTTGGTGGTTCTTTTAATCGTGTAAAACCAAAATTGAGAGGCGGTTATTATTTGCATATCCAGCCCAATAATGAAAGTTTTATTGCTACAGGGTTTTGGGAACCTAATAAAGACGATTTGTTGAGAATGCGAAAAGAATTTGAAATGGATGATCAAGACATGCGAGACATCCTAAACAACAAATTATTTAAAAGTGTTTGGGGAACTATTAAAGGGGACGAATTAGTGACGGCGCCAAAAGGGTTTGATAGAGATCATAAGGCTATTGATTTAATAAGAAAGAAGCAATATGTTTTTACCAAGACATTTACCGATACAGAAGTTTTAGATCCCAATTTTATTAATAGGGTCAATGACGCATTTAAAACGATTCGCCCTTACTTTAATTATATGAGCGAGGTTCTTACAACCGATTTAAATGGTGTTTCGTTACTATAGATTAAACCACTTTTAAAAGCTCAGGGCTTTCAAAGAGTTGCATATTACTAATTAAGCGGTCCTTTACAATGCCCATCATGCGTTTATTTAAAGCAGATGAGTTTTGAATATAAATAGAATATTCCTCCACGGTAAAAAGACCTATAATAATACCTTTTAAAGAATTTCTAAATTTAATGTCTCTTTGAATGGAATTTTCAATATAACTTATCTTTTTTTCAACTGTTAAATCATAAAACGAACATTTATACTTATTGACATAATTTTTAAATACTTCAATAAGTAAATCATTTTGTAATTTAATAATAGGTCTTAAAATTAAATTTTGAAACCGCTCATCGCTGCTCATCGTGTCATTAATTGTAGCTGATGAAATTTGAGGGCGAATGTCTTTTAAGCTAGATTGTCTTGAGTTCATGACGTTGGAATTTCAATAAAAATATAGATTAATGAAACTTAAAACCTACAAGCAGTTAATAATTGTTAACGGGGTTATCAACATAAAGAAGAGGCTGTCTTAAAAGTGTTTTGATTGTCATTTTGAGCGTAGTCGAAAAATCTTATTTACCTAATTATCAATAATTTGATTTTCAATAGATTCTTCATTTTTATTCAGAATGACACTTTTAAGACAGCCTCTTCTTTCTTAATCATTCACAAACTCATCATAAGTTTTTAATTGCAAATCCTTAACAAATTTAGCTTTCTTTTTTAGCTTATTAAAATCTTCTTTAGCTTTAGTAAAGCGTTCCTCAATAAGACTTAAATTTTCTAATTCAGCATTTGAAGGTTTATCATAACTTCCTGAAATCTTACTATATAAGGTGGCCATTTTTTCTCTTAACTGAGGTTCAGCTGACCCCACATAATTATCGCCCGTTGTAATCACTAAAGTTTCTTTTAATTGATTTAAACTGTTTGACAATTTTTTGTTTTTAACTGTGCCGGCATTATCAATAATTGCATCTAATTCGTACACGATATAGGCTAACTCTTGAGTCATGTTATATAACTTCATGGTGGTTTTATGTTGTAATTTTCTGTCGGCTTCAGTTAAAGTGGACTTAGGGTCATAAATCACATCAAACGTTTTTTCGTAAGTGTCTTTCCCTTTTTTAATTACTACTTTATAGGTGCCCGCTTCAACGTTTGGCCTGGTAAATCCTCCAAAGCTAAATGTTTTTCCTTTGGCTACTTTAGGTTGTTTAATACTGTAATTCCAATTTACAATATTAATGCCCTTGGATTTTCCAGGTCCAATCTCGCTAATAACATTCCCGTTCATATCTTGGATTTCCATGGTCATTTTACCGAAAGTATGTCTGCTTTTTAAGTAATATTTTATTTGAACTGCACGACTTGGATTTGGACCTGTAAATTGTGTTTCTGTGCCAAAATTACCAGCAAAATTACCTTCTTCATTTATTACTGTAGGCTTAATATCAAAGAAATGCAAAGTTTCTTTAAGCACTTCTGGTGTAATTTCACGCAAAGGGGAGATGTCATCAATAATAATAGCTCCTCTACCATGTGTCCCCATTACTAAATCGTTGGTTTTCTTATGAAGGTCAATAAAATGAACTGCCACAGCTGGCATATTGTTAGTGAATTTACTCCATGATTGACCTCCATCCATTGTTATGTATAATCCAAACTCGGTCCCCAAAAATAAAAGATTGGGATTTACATAATCTTCTTGAATATTTCTAACAAAACCAGTTATGTCATCGGTAATAATACTTTCCCAAGTTTTACCAAAATCAATTGTCTTATATGCGTAAGGTTTCATATCATTCATAGTATGACCTTCAAAAACTGCATAGGCAGTACCTTTGTCAAAACTACTTGCCTCTATGTGATAACACCAAGTGTTTTTTGGCAAATTAGGAATATTTAAAGCTGTATTTGTCCATGTTTTTCCTCCATCCTGAGTTATTTGTACGTTGCCATCATCAGTCCCTACCCAGATGACATTTTCATCTAAATCAGATTCGGTAATAGTAAAAATCGTGGTATGATTTTCAGCACCTGAATTGTCTTTAGATAGTCCACCTGAATTATCTTGTTGTTGTTTTTTGGGATCATTTGTAGTCAAATCTGGCGAGATAATTTCCCAAGTATCACCCATGTCCTCAGATTTATGTAAAAACTGACTTCCCATATAAAAACGATCCGGATGATGACTGCTAAGTGCCATTGGGGCATTCCAGTTAAAACGCAATTTAGGCTTTCCTTTTTGAGGCAAAGGCTGTACGGTTTTAATACGCTTATTATCTATATCGTAACGCCAAACATTTTCAGCCCCTTGCATTTCAGAATAAACAATGTTTTTTTTGTGGTGTTTGAGGACTCTAAATCCGTCACCACCTCCTATAGAATTCCAGTCTCGAGATTCAATACCTCCAGGTGATGAAGAAGGGCCATACCAAGAACCATTATCTTGTAAACCTCCATAAACGTTATAGGGTTCAGCATCATCTACACTAATATGGTAGAATTGGGAAAGGGGTAAATTTTCAACAATTTCCATAGTAGTTCCACCATTCCATGATCTATATACACCTCCATCAGTTCCAGCATACATGCGATCGGAATCGTTAATATCAAAAATAACATCATGAATATCACCATGCATATTACCAAGATTTTTAAAAGTTTTACCACCATCTCTGGATATGGATCCACTTAAACCAGCCTTAACCACTACTTCTGGATTTTTAGGGTCGACTACAATTCTTGAAAAATAAAAAGGCCGTACGGTAATACCAAAATCATTATTTAACTGTTTCCAACTTTCTCCAGCATCGTCACTTCTGTAGAGTCCTTTTTTCTCATCTTTTTGGGCTTCGATAACGGTATATAAAATATTTGGGTTAGAAGGTGCGATAGCAATCCCTAATCTTCCTAAATTCCCTTCAGGGAAACCATTATGGATTTTATTCCAAGTAGCCCCACCATCAGTAGATTTATATAACGCACTATTAGATCCTCCCGATTCAAAAGACCAACCGGTTCGTCTAAACTCCCACATAGAAGCGTATAAAGTATTTGGACTTGAAGGATCCATGGCCAAATCGGCACAGCCCGTTTTAGGATTTACATATAAAATTTTCTTCCAGGTTTCACCTCCATCGATACTTTTAAATACACCACGCTCTTCACTATCGCCCCAAAGAGCCCCCAATACAGCAACATAAATTTCTTTCGAATTTTTAGGGTTGATAATAATATTTGCTATCCTTTCAGATGTATCAAAACCAATTTTTTTCCAGTTAGCCCCACCATCAACAGATTTGTACAGCCCATCACCTATAGAGACACTATTACGTGTCCAAGTTTCACCA
>CAXBHA010000160.1:0-6062 GCA_963974955.1 uncultured Yeosuana sp.
TTATTCTTAATTTAATTGTTCTAATTGCCCTTTCAAATATAGTAGCAGAATTTTTTAACGATATTTTAAAGACTGTTGGCTTGTCCATAGCTGGTTTTCAACTATTCGATGTCGACAATTTGCCTAAAATTTTAGGCTTATTCGTGTTTTTTATTGTTTCAGATTTTGTCCAGTGGAATACGCACCGATTATTGCATCACGTTCCCTTTTTATGGAATTTCCATAAAGTACATCACTCCGTAAAGCAAATGGGTTTTGCAGCACATATGAGATATCATTGGATGGAACCCGTTGTTTATAAGTCCTTATTATATATTCCTCTAGCTATTATTGGTGGCTTTAATGCTCAAGATGTAGCCATTATTTATTTTTTCAATATAGCTATTGGTCATTTAAATCATGCTAATTTAGGTTGGAATTATGGCCTTTTTAAGTATATTTTCAACAATCCTAAAATGCATATTTGGCATCACGCCAAAACATTACCTAAACACTCAAGTTTCGGCGTTAACTATGGCATCACATTAAGTCTTTGGGATTACATTTTTAAGACAAATTATATTCCTTATAATGGAAAAGATATTGAATTAGGTTTTGAAGGCGATGATCGTTTTCCCAAGGATTTTGTGAATCAGGAATTGTATCCTTTAAACAGAAAACAATGAAACCAATAATCACTTTTTTTGTTTTTTTTGTTTAAGTAATGTTGTGCGTAGTCAACATTTTGACAATTCACAATGGACCTCTATTTTACAAAATCATGTTTCAAATGATGGCCATGTTGATTATAAAGCCATCACATTAAATACCAAAAAACTTGATACTTATCTAAATTCATTCTCCAAAGTTACGCCTAACAATACTTGGACAAAAAACGAAACCTTAGCCTTTTGGATTAATGCTTATAACGCCTTTACAATAAAGCTAATTATAGATAATTACCCCATAAAAAGTATCAAAAACATTAAAAACCCTTGGGATAAAAAGTTTATTAAAATAGGTACACAAACCATGTCGTTAAACCATATTGAACACGATATTCTAAGAAAAATGAGCGAGCCACGAATTCATTTTGCAATTGTTTGTGCGTCTGTTTCATGCCCAAGGTTACAAAACGAAGCTTTTAGTGCTTCAAAATTAGATTCACAATTAGATAAAGCAGCTTTTGAGTTTTTGTCTGATTTTACAAAGAATAATATAACAGAAAACAACCTTAGCCTATCAAAAATTTTTCAATGGTTTTCAAAAGATTTCAAACAAAAGGGCGATCTGATTCATTTCTTAAACCTATATGCCCAAGTTAAAATTTCAAAGAATGCTAAAATTAAATTCAAAGATTACAACTGGAATTTAAATGACTAAAATTTCAATCATTATTCCCATTTTAAATGAAGCAGAAACTATAGAAAATCTGCTTAATTATCTTATAAAAACTTTTTGTTATTCACTTAAAACATATTTTTGGAAATAATGGTAATGAATTGTATGCCTATTACAAAAAACATATTTCCTAATATTTTAAATAAAAATCGCTGATTATTTTTTCTGCCGGTTTATTTTGAGGGGTAAAACGTGAGTTGTCTTTTCCACCGGCAAGCTCCTGATTGTGGTACCATTTCCAAACAAATCCGCCGGCAATCCAGTCTTCATCCCAAAAAGTTTCAAAAAATGCTTGCAATGCATTTGTTTGCGCTTCTAAATTCACACTATCCATCTCTCTGTCGGCACGCCAAGGTGCTTTACCTGTGAAATTGACACTTCGATATCCAAATTCAGTAAATAAAATTGGCTTTTTTAATTCATTGCAAAACTTTTTCATTTCACTTTTCCAACGTTCTAATCCCAATTTGCAAGCTTCAACTGTAGGTGTTTTTAAATCACTAACTGGAAAATACCCATCAATACCTATATAGTCCAAATCATCCCAAAAAGGGGTTCGATTATATTCGTTCCAATTAGCCGCATAGGTTAATTTTCCTTTATAAACCTTTTTCACTTCTATAATTAGCCTCTTCCAATAGATCGGTCGTTCATCAATAAAACTTTCTAATTCCGTACCAATACAAAAAATTTCTACATGGGTTTCCTGAGCTGTTTTAGCATAATCTAAAATAAACGTAGTGTAAGAGTCTTCTAAAATCTTCCAATCCTCTTCAGTTTTCATTCTAATTTCTCCAGTAAATTCTCCTCTCCACACCCAAATTTGAGGCTTCATCATAATTTGAATCCCTTCTTTCTTTAGGGCATTAATATATTGCTTGACTCCGGTTTTGGTTTCTCCAAACCATTGCCTGCTCGAGTTATATTGTATTTCGGGATGCGCTAATTCACGAATAAAGCCAAAAGGCATAACCGATGCATAATTTGCATGGATATTTAATACGGGTTTTATGTGTTTTTCTGAAATGGAATCTTTAGAAGCCACGTAACTAACGCCATTTATCTTTGATGGATGCAGACTTGTCATCGCGCAGTTGCACAATAAAAAGAACAAACAAATAGTATAAATTAGCTTCATAAGTTTAAATTAATTTCTAAATTTAAGCAAACTGATGATATGTTATTAAGGTTTTAACAAATCTTGCGACAAAACAATAAATACAAAAACCGCTTATGGAGCACGTTGTTATAATTGGAAACGGAATTTCAGGCATTACTGCAGCCAGACACATTCGTAAACTTTCTGACAAACAAATTACCATTGTCTCTGTTGAAACAGATTATTTTTTCTCTCGTACTGCATTGATGTATGTGTACATGGGACACATGAAGTTTGAACATACACAACCTTATGAAAATTGGTTTTGGAAAAAAAATCGCATCGATTTAAAAAAGGGTTACGTTGAAGATATAAATATTGAAAACAAAAACCTTCTTTTTGCTGATGACAGCAACTTGCACTATGACAAACTTATTATTGCCACAGGAAGCAAACCCAACAAATTTGGTTGGCCAGGACAAGATTTAAAAGGTGTTCAAGGCTTGTACACAAAGCAAGATTTGGAAAATCTCGAGGTATATGCCCCAAACAACAAAGTGTGCAAACGTGCTGTGATCGTTGGAGGTGGATTGATAGGGATCGAACTTGCTGAAATGCTTAATTCCAGGAATATTCCAGTAACTTTTTTAGTGCGTGAAAACAGTTTTTGGGATATGGTACTTCCTGATGGTGAAAGCCAAATGCTGAACCGACATATTAAAAACCATCATATCGATTTGCAACTGTCTTCCAATTTAAAAGAAATTGTTTCTGATGAAAATGGTCATGTAAAATCAGTGATCATTGAAGAAACTGGTGAAGAGATTCTATGCGGTTTTGTTGGATTGACTGCTGGTGTTACACCAAATATTGAATTTATTAAAACGTCAAGTATTGAAACAAATCGGGGTGTTTTAGTGAACAGATATTTAGAGACTAATATTCCTTGTGTTTATGCCGTTGGAGATTGTGCAGAACAGCATGAGGCCATTGGAAACCGCAAACCCATTGAAGCCGTTTGGTACACAGGGCGCATGATGGGTGAAACTATTGCGCAAACCATTTGTGGTAATAAATTGTCATACAATCCAGGTCACTGGTTCAACTCTGCTAAGTTTTTTGATATAGAATACCAAACCTATGGTTGGGTTTGGCCGCAACCAAAAGAAAACCATGCGCATTTTCATTGGAAACATGATGATGACACTAAATGCATTACCATCGAATATGATAGGCTTACTAATGAGTTTAAAGGCATCAATACGTTTGGAATTAGGATGAAACATGAAATTTTCGACAGATGGCTTACAGAAAAACAAAGTGTCGATTATGTTATAAATAATCTGACCGAAGCCAATTTTGATCCAGAATTTTATAAAAATTTTGAAAAGGATATACTAGGTGTTTATAAAAACAGAAAAACCATTTTAACTTAAAAACGTCCCAGACCTCACAGGTTTTAAAAACCTGTGAGGTCTCTCAAAACTCAACTATGAGCAACAAATTAAACCATAGCATGTCATTGGCAAAACCCGAGGCCAATACACTTTCAACAACTCAAAAAGGAGCTCTGGGCTTAGGGTTTACAGGGCTATTTATTTTAATATTGGCATTGTTAAACACGAGTTTTCCCAACAAGGGGTTGTTTTTAACAATATCTATGTTGTTCATTTTTGCCGGCACAATGCTTTTTGCAAATGCCGCTTATTTAAACAAATCAAAAGGCATTAAAAATGATGGTGTCTGGTTTAAATCATTTATCACAAGGGGAGTTACCGGATGGCTGACAGGGGTGTTTTTGACCTTATTTTACATTGCGCTTTATTTTTATCCCGAGTTGCTTGGTCTGGGAATAAATGGCAATCCAAACACAGGGTTGGTTTCCCTTTTCGATCCTTTTAGCAAACTCTTAAGCGGCCGGCCGGCAAGTCAGTGGTTTGTTTATGGCACACTATATACCGTTGCCATTTTAGTGTTTGGCTATAAGTTCATGTTAAAATACCGTCATAATCGCTATCAGCAAATCAGGACAGGGTCTGTCATGTTTTTCCAATTGATTTTTGCGTTTTTGATCCCGGAAATCATGTATCGGTTAAACAGTACTTTACCGTATTACGATCTTAAAAGTATTTGGCCATTGAACTATTATAATTTTGAACAATATAGAATAGATGGTTTTATAAATTCAGGGACTATAGGATTGGCCTTATTGCTTTTCGGTATCCTTTCAATTTTTGTAATCTCACCAATCCTAACCTATAAATATGGCAAACGATGGTATTGCTCCTGGGTTTGTGGCTGTGGCGCATTGGCCGAAACTGCTGGAGACCCGTTTAGGCATTTGTCTTCAAAAAAAGTTTCGACCTGGAAATTTGAGCGTTGGCTTATTCATGCTGTTTTGGTCTTTGCCGTGATCATGACCACTGCTGTGGTATATACCTATTTGGGTTACGATTCCAATGCCTATTGGCTCACCAAAGATGTGTTTTTAATAAGTGTGGCAGTACTGCTCACTCTTGTATTTACCTGGGCAATGGCATTTAAGCGGAAAGCTTTGGGGAAAGATGCGCTTTATGGTGCCATAGGTTATTTTATTATCATTGCCACTTTAATTGCCTTGCACTACTTTTCGAGCGGTACCAAACTATTTATTTTTGAGGCCGAAACATTGCGCTCATCTTATGGGTTTTTTATTGGCGCTATTTTTTCAGGAGTTATCGGCACAGGGTTTTATCCTATTTTTGGCAACCGTGTCTGGTGCAGGTTTGGTTGCCCTTTTGCTGCAATTTTAGGATTTCAGCAACGTTTATTTTCAAAATTCAGGATTACCACCAATGGTGGGCAATGCATTTCATGTGGCAACTGCTCAACTTATTGCGAAATGGGAATTGATGTGAGGGCCTATGCGCAAAAAGGAGAAAACATTGTCCGTTCAAGTTGTGTTGGTTGCGGAATTTGCAGCGCCGTTTGCCCTAGAGGGGTTTTAAAACTAGAAAACGGGGACCTAGAAGGTCGCATCAATTCGAGAGATATTTTACTGGGTAATGATGTAAATCTAATAGATTTAATAAAAAATTAAGAAATTCATAAAAGTATCGTACTTTTGCTCCGTGAAAGTTAAAACTTTATGCCCATCATAAAAGTCATCATCCCTGCTTATAATGAAGAAGATTCTATAGCAAATGTTATTTATGATATCCCAAAAATTGTAAATGAAATCATAGTCATTAACAATAATTCTATTGATGAAACGGCAAAAAATGCCACTAAAACGGGTGCGACTGTATTAACTGAAACAAATAAAGGATATGGCTTTGCCTGTTTAAAAGGAATGGATCATATCGCAACCCAGTCTAAAAAACCAGATATTGTGGTGTTTTTAGATGGGGATTATAGCGATTATCCACAAGATCTTATAAAACTAATCAAACCCATTATAGAAGATAATATTGATTTGGTTGTAGGAGCACGTATAAAAGCATTAAGAGAGCCCAATTCCATGATGCCACAACAGGTATTTGGCAATTGGCTGGCAACATTTTTAATGAAACTATTATATGGTGGACGGTTTACAGATTTAGGC
>CAXBHA010000161.1:0-6042 GCA_963974955.1 uncultured Yeosuana sp.
GGGGCTACACTACTAGCGGATATTGAGAAGCCTTATTCACGGAAGAAAATTTTAGAATTTTGAAAATAGTAACCTTTAAGTTACATTTACGTCTATGGATAAAGTAAGGGAAGTCATAGCTTACCAAAACCATTTTGAGAACTTTCTTAGAAAGCAGACCGACAAAGTTCAAAACAAAATTTATAAAGTTATTGAGGTTATTGAGACCCTTGAAAGAGTTCCTGAAACTTACCTGAAGCCTATCAAAACAAAGAAGGGGTTGTTTGAAGCCCGTATCCAGTTGGGATCAAACATCTGGAGGGTGTTTTGTTTTTTTGACAAAGGTAAGCTAGTTATTTTATTAAATGGCTTTCAAAAGAAATCACAAAAGACACCACCCAAGGAAATAGAAAAGGCGAGTAAGTTGATGGACCAATACTTTGCCGAAAAAGACCCAGAAAAAAAGAAAAGAACAAAGAAATGAATACGAAAAGCTGGAAAAACATAAAAGATGATGTGTATGGAAGGAAAGGCACATCACGAAGAGACGAACTTGAAAGAGATTTTGAATCGTTTAAGATCGGTGTATTATTGAAGAAAGCCAGGGAGGACAAGAATTTGACACAAGAGCAATTGGCAGAATTAGTAGATAAGAAAAGGACCTACATTTCAAGGGTCGAAAATAACGGAAGCAATCTGACACTTAAAACGCTCTTCGACATAGTAGAAAAAGGATTGGGAGGAAAAGTCAAAATTTCCATTGAATTGTAAAAAGAATAGGCACTATAACATCACCTTGGAATACAGCAGGGGTTCAGGGTACATGGAAAGTCCAGTATCATTAAAAAATTAGGAGTAGGCATGAAGTGAACGTCTCAGAAAGCCCGCCGTCTCCAAGCTGAATCTCGTTAGGCAATATTTAAAACAAGAGCGAAATGTCAATGACTCAAGTAGCTTTTCTTAGAAAGGCCCACATACCAACAAAAACACAAATTGAAGAGACAATTCAAGGACTTGGTTATGACTTTAAAATCTTGGGCGACTCTGAAAATATCACAGAACTTCACGGACTATCTTGTTCAATAAACGGACACGAAACATTCTTTGAGACCTATTTTGACCAGCCAACAGAAATAACAAATGACTGGAATTGGATAAAGCCCGACTTAACAAATCAGGACTCAGCTATATCGTTCGTTTGGGGAGTGGATTTCGCAGCAGGTGCTTGCATTGGACTTATTTCGATTGCACTTATTGACAAAGGACAAGCACTTATTTATTATTTGGATGACGAAATGAAATACTCAAGAGAAATGCTTGTTGCTGACACTCCCCAATTCATGAGCGAAATTGAAAAACAAAAGAAAAACACAATACCAAGTTCGAGAGAACCAAAACCGACAAAGATTGTGGAAACCGATTAAAAAAGCTTTTGGGACAAACTAAAAGACTTGTTTAAATGAAAATAAAAAACATTGCCTAAAATAACTAAGCATTCTGACGGCTGGAACAGCCTAGTCTGAATGCAGTGTGTGTGCCCAGCACGGGCATCTGGTATCGAAGATACCAAATTATTTCAGCCGGTGAATACCTGTAATAAACTACCGGATTGATAGGGGTGGTGTGAATATAAATGGATTTAAATTTGCTGGGTAGAGTCATTAGAAAAACAAATGAAGAAGGCTATCGGTAAGTCGTATGAAGGAAAAGTACCCTGTATTTAACAGGGTACGGTTTGATGAAGGGGGCGCTGATTCTTTACTTGTTATTAGTATCTTTAGAGGTACTGACAAAGTAGGCTATCAGGGGCTACTCTACTAGCACATTGAAAAGAAATGAAAGAAAATAGTGAAATTGAGATTTATCAAAGCCCTGACGGTCATACAGAAGTACAGGTGACTTTTGATGATGATACAGTTTGGCTAAATCAAGAACAATTGGGACAATTGTTTGATCGGGACAGGACGGTTGTCGGACGGCACATTAAGAATATTTTCAAAGAAGGTGAATTAGATGAATCTATGGTATGTGCAGATTTTGCACACACCACTGAACATGGCGTTATTAAAGGCAAGACTCAGTCAAAGACTACCAAGTATTATAATCTCGATGTAATTATTTCGGTTGGTTACAGAGTCAAGTCCATAAGAGGAACACAATTTCGACAGTGGGCAAGCAATAGACTCAAAGACTATTTAATCCAAGGGTATTCCATTAATGAGAAACGACTAGAGCAAAAAAATCAAGAGCTAAAATTATTGAAGTCTGGTATACAAATACTAGGAAGGGCTATTGAGGAAACAGCACAAGAAGAAGGAATTCAATGGCTTAATAAGTTTGCAAAAGGCCTTGCACTATTAGATGATTTTGATCACGAAAGGCTCGACTCTGAAGGCCTATCAATAAAGACCGCAAAATACCCGTCAAAAGAAGAATATCAATCCTTGATAAATCAAATGAAGCTAGAATTTGAGTCTGACGTATTCGGACTTGAGAAAGACCAAAGCTTCGAAAGTGCGATCACCCAAATTTCAAAAGGCTTCGGTGAGAAAGATTTTTATCTGAGTATTGAAGAAAAAGCTGCAACTCTACTCTATCTTATAATTAAGAATCATGCTTTTGCAGATGGCAACAAGAGAATAGCTGCGGCTTGTTTTCTTCTATTCCTTGAAACCAATAAAGCCCTTATGTATATTGATGGAACCGCCATTATTAGCAATTAAGCTCTTGCTAGCATTACACTTTTCACAGCCGCAAGCAAACCAGAAGAAATGAATGTAGTTAAGAATTTAATCGTGAGTATATTGAATAGAAACAAAAAGTAAAAACGTGTGGCAATAACTAAGCATTTTGACGGCTGGAACAGCCTAGTCTGAATGCAGTGTGTGTGCCCAGCATGTGCATCTGGTATCTAAGATACCAAATTATTCCAGCCGGTGAATATCTGTACCGATCCTTTAGGTAGCCTGTGTCGATTTTTATCGGTATCCCGTAAACACGGAACAGACTCTTAGGAGGTCTTGGAATAGATTTAGTTTCTATGGGCCAAGAAGTTATCAGAAACGAGCTTTAAGGGCTACAGAGACCTGTAAATAAAACAGGCCATGTTGACCCTTGAGAATAAAATAGTTTACAGCCCTCTTTGCCTTTGTCAAAGTTCAATTCTATATTAACTTTTTGTACAGATAATTTTGGCTAAAGCCGGATGCGGTAGGGCCGCTTTTAAAAATGGGCTAAAGCCCATTCCTATTGATAAGGTAATTTTAGGAACTAAGGTTCTGTCCTGATTTATTTCAAGAATAATATTCCATACCTGTCAGTGGATGATAGTTTGCATCTTATTATTATCTTTATAGGTATTAATGAATTAGCCTATCAGGCTCTATTCTACTCACTTATTAAAAATGAAGAAACATTATTCAATCGTTTTAATAATTGTCTTTTCCATAATCATTTATCCAGAAATCCAAAAAAGAATTGAATCGGTTGATAATAAAATAATACTTGCAAGTACCGATCTTTTTGGAGCAAATATCCTGACAGAGCTAAAAATATATTTTAGGATAGTTACTGAAAATGATAAAGAAAACAACACTATTACTTTGTACAAATCCTCTAATAACCTTCAGCTTTATAAGCTTTACAAAGATAATGGAGGGCATCCAAGTCAAGATTACTATGTATTTAATATTGATGATAATTCAGTTGAAAACTTAAGAAGGATTGACGTTTTAATAGACTCCGTAGAAAATGGGTATTTATCTAATGATAAAGCACTTTCAAAATGGCGTTATTATCAGATTGATCTTAATCTTTTTAATCAATTATACACTAAAGCTTCTACTGTAAATAAAATGAAAGAATATGCCAAACTTTATACTTCTGGCAATGAAAGCTTTAAAGAACTAAAAAATCAAAATGACATTCTCGAAATATTGAAGTTTTGGCCAAAACCTAAACATCTTATTTTAGATGTAGCTATAGGAGACTCCACAAATATTATTAAAGATTTCAATTTTATTGATTCGTTATCAAGAAATTAATTTTTGAGTTGGGATTTAAAAAGTGGAGTATTGAAATATTCTTTTGGATTCAAAAAATCAGCTATTGAAAGAGTTGAAATTAATTATATGGGGTTGATAGGTAACGAAAGAACTATTCAATTTTAAATAAACAAGTGGTAACAATTAAGCTATAATGATGTGATTAATGCTTTGTTCATTGTAGCCTTGAGCAGTAAGGATTTGACTCAGCCTCTGGTAGCTTTCTTCTATGATGAATAAATTGGTTTTGTTGAGTAATTCAGTAGCGGTAAAATTATTAAAAAATAGAGGAATTGATTGTTTAGTAGCATTATTAAGTCCTTGCTTCATTGAATTTTGAGGTCTTAAAAGCGTAAGAGATAGATGTTTTTCTGGCTGAAGTAAAGGCCTTTCGATAAAATGTTGCTGATTCTTTGCTTCTTATTATCTTTATAGGTATTGATGTAATCTCTTAGGCTCTATTCCACAAGTAAAATGACTTACAGACCAAACATATTAGTTGTCTGCGGACGAAATAAAAGAAGAAGTCGAACTGCTGAGTATATATTTAAAAATGACAATCGATTCAATATTCGTTCTGTGGGACTAAGTCCAAAAAGTGAGCGACAAATCCGTGAAAATGACATTGATTGGTCTGACTTTATATTTGTGATGGAGGACCAGCAAGGTGTAAGAATATCACGCACTTATCGACACCTGAAATTACCACCTCTACACGTTCTTCATATTGAGGATGAGTACGAGTATCTAGACATTGAACTAATTGAAATGTTGACAGATCAAATCAATTGGACATTGAAAATTGAATGTAAAATTGAATAAAAAATCATTGGCTAATAACTAAGCATTCTGACGGCAGGCCCTTCGACCTTTCGACTCCGTTCAGTGACCACAGATTCAGGGACTAGTTTGTGGCATTGGTATTAAGGCTTCCTGGAGAGTTTTCTTTTTCCGTAAAACGGAGCATATTGACCCCCTTAAAATAAAATAATTTGCAGCCATCATCCTTTGGCAAAGTTCAATTTCCTATTAAACCTTTTGTTAGCTAGATTTTGGTTAAAGCCGGATGCGGTATCACCGATCTTTAAAAATAGGCTAAAGCCCATTCCTCCTAATAGCTATTTTTTCGAATCTGGCTTAGTTTCAAATGGTGAAGCCTGAGGGGCTTCAATGAAAATGTCCACGGGTGGACAACCCGTGGGTAGGAAGGCTTAAAACATATTGCTTTGAAGGGACAATACTTTAAGCAAAATACCTAGGAGTTATCTTTCAGACGCTCCCTATATCTGAAAAAATTCAATCACCTGAAAATCTGTTTTTAATTTCTTCTAAAATAAAGGGATAACCCATAAATCTTGGTTGCGATTTATCCAGCCTGCTTCAAAAGTATTGAATCTCATAAATACGTTCGAATCTTCATTTCAGTACGAATCACTTCCTTTTCCGATTCATATTTGTACCATTAAATTGATATAGCAGCGTAATCAATCATTGAATAATGATTGGCACTAAGCTAAACTAATATGCAATAAGGGGCATGCGCTGTAAATGAAATTCTAAAAATGTATTATTATGAAAAAGACACTATTGACCTTGACATTGTGTGGACTTGCTTTAATTGCTAAATCTCAAAACGTAAGTGTAGAAAAATCAACATTTGGATTGCAAACCGGAGTTTTAGGAATTTGGGCATACAATGAAGCAAAACTATCAAATACCATTGCCCTAAGAACAGAGCTTGGTTTTGACTTTGGTATATGGGAAACTACTTATTATGATGATTTTGACTCTCCATTTATCCTTACACCTGTAATTGTTGTTGAGCCAAGGTTTTATTACAACCTCAAAAAACGCGCTGAGAATTCAAAAAGAATTGATGGAAACAGTGGTAATTTTATTGCTTTAAAAACCAGTTATCATCCGGAATTGGCGCTGTTCAATACTGACGATGCTCCGGTGGTAAGTGATTTCTCCATTATTCCTACTTTGGGAATTAGAAGAAATATAGGGAAACGTTTTA
>CAXBHA010000162.1:0-6036 GCA_963974955.1 uncultured Yeosuana sp.
AAAATTTGTTTGAGAGTCAGTTCTGCTTCCGTAGTCCGATCTAAATTGTACTGGACCAGCAATAATACCAACTTCACTAGAAAAACCAAATTGAGAATGTGCGGATTGTGTAATTACAAACAAGAAAAAAGCAATAACTAATTGTTTCAAGTTAAGCATAATAAAGTTTGTTTTTTTGAGGCATTAGCAGGACAAATATATAAAAACTGCATTAACTAGCAAATAAATATAAAAACGCAGAAATAGATAAAAAATTATTTATTGCGAAATTCAAAAAAAAACGCATCTTTTTTAAAGATATCGTACTTTTGATTAATATAACCTATAAATTAGTAACACATATTTTATAAATGAAAGATAATATTAAAGCATTTTTAGATCTTGTAAAAGAACGAAATGGTAACGAACCAGAATTTTTACAAGCCGTTGAAGAAGTTGCAGAAACTGTAATTCCTTACATTGTTCAACACGACATATATTATGGCAAAAACATTTTACTGAGAATGGTAGAACCAGAACGCGTCCTAACATTTAGAGTGTGTTGGGTAGATGATTCTGGTGAAATTCAGGTCAACAGGGGGTACAGGATCCAAATGAATTCTGCTATAGGCCCATTTAAAGGAGGTTTGCGTTTTCATCCAACGGTTAACATGAGTATTTTAAAGTTTTTAGCCTTCGAACAGGTGTTTAAAAACAGTTTAACAACCTTGCCAATGGGAGGCGGAAAAGGCGGAAGTGATTTTGATCCTAAAGGGAAGTCAGATGATGAAATTATGCGTTTTTGTCACTCTTTTATGGGTGAGTTGTTTAGACATATTGGGTCTAATACTGATGTACCTGCTGGCGACATAGGTGTAGGTGCAAGAGAAATTGGGTTCCTTTTCGGAATGTATAAAAAATTAAGAAATGAGTTTACCGGGGTTTTAACAGGTAAAGGATTGTCTTGGGGAGGTTCTTTAATCAGACCCGAAGCCACTGGTTATGGTACGGTTTATTTTGCTCAAAGCATGTTAAAGACTAAAGGGAAAGATATTAAAGGAAAAGATATTGTGGTATCTGGTTCTGGAAATGTGGCTCAATATGCTGTTGAAAAATGTATCCAATTAGGAGCCAAAGTTTTAACCCTGTCCGATTCTTCAGGATACATTTATGATTCTTCAGGAATTGATGCTGAAAAATTAGCCCTTGTGATGGAATTGAAAAATGTTAAAAGAGCTAGAATAAGTGAGTATTTGGAGGTGTATCCAAAAGCAAAATTTATTAAGGGTAAAACACCTTGGGAAGTAAAATGTGACATTGCATTACCATGTGCTACTCAAAACGAGCTTAATGAGACCGATGCTAAAATGCTTTTGGCAAATGGTTGTATGTGTGTTTCCGAAGGCGCTAACATGCCTTCTACCATTCAAGCTGTTCATGTGTTCCAAAAAGCAAAAATTTTGTATGCTCCAGGAAAAGCCTCTAATGCTGGAGGGGTAGCAACCTCTGGTTTGGAAATGACCCAAAACTCATTACGATTCAATTGGACTAGAGATGAGGTCGATTTAAAACTTAAAGATATCATGTCTCATATTCATGATTCATGTATTCAATATGGAAAAGAAAAAGATGGTTATATTAATTATGTTAAAGGCGCAAACATTGCAGGGTTTGTTAAAATAGCAGATGCTATGTTAGCTCAAGGAATTGTTTAAGACAAAATATGTCATAATTTAAACATAATGTATAAAAAGCCATTACCAGATTTAAGGAACCACGAATTTGAAGAGGTTGCATTTAGTGAATTAATGCAAAACAGAATTAACAAAATTCTTATAGTTTGTTCTAACTATGATTATTATATGTTAGAAGAAGATGGTAGAATTGATGAACGGATTTTTAATGAATATACAGAATTAAATTTAAGATATCCACCAAATTTTATACATGCAAATTCTGCAAAAAGAGCCATAAAATTAATGGCCGAAGTCAAAATTGATTTGGTCATAACCTGGTTAGATGTTGGAAATTATAACGCTTTTGAAACTTCAAAAGAAATTAAAAGAGCTTTTCCAGAGGTTCCAATTGCAGCCTTAAGTTTTTACTCATCAGAATTAAGAAGTAAATTACAAAAAGGCAATAAAGGCATTATTGACTTTGTTTTTCATTGGAATGGAAATGTTGATATTTTTTTGGCAATTATTAAATTGACAGAAGATAGAATGAATGCCAAAAGAGATATTAATCAAATTGGCGTAAAAGCTATCTTATTGGTAGAAGATTCTTTAAAATTCTATTCAAGATATTTACCCATTATCTATAAAATTCTTTTAAAACAAACCCATGCTTTTATGTCTGAAGGATTAAATGAACATAGAAGTATGATGCTTATGAGAGGACGTCCAAAAATACTTTTGGCGACTACCTATGAAGAAGGCTTAGAACTTTTTGAAAAATATAAAAGCAATTTATTAGGGGTGATTTCTGATGTTAATTATTTTAAAGATGGTAAAAGAGACCCTGAAGCAGGTTTTGAGTTTTTAAAATATGTACGAAGTTCTCAACGTTATTTTCCTTTTTTAATTCAATCATCAGATAATACCAATGAAAAAAGAGCCCTTGAATTAAAAGGTAAATTTTTATATAAGCACTCTGAAACATTAGGTAGAGATTTAAAAAACTATATCAACAAATATTTTTCATTTGGTGATTTTGAATTTTGGGACCCAGAACAAATGAAAATTTTAAGGGTTGTCAAAAATTTAAGCGAATTCCAAAAGGCATTAAAAACGGTTACTAAAGAATCCATAGCTTATCACGCCAAACGCAGTGAGTATTCCAAATGGTTAAAATCCAGAGCTTTATTTCCATTGGCTAATTTGTTTAGTAACGTTGAGTTTGACGATTTTGAAGATGTAGAACAGATCAGGGAATTTTTAATAGAGGCAATAAGAATCTACAGTATTTACAGGTCTCGGGGTGTTATTGTAAAATTTGATAAAGAAAAATATGATGAATATCTTGGATTTGCAAGAATAGGTGAAGGATCACTTGGAGGTAAAGGGCGCGGACTGGCATTCATAGATTCATTTTTAAAACGCCATAAGCTATTTAGAAAATATGAAGATGTTAGCATTACCATACCGCGAACAGTTGTTATAAGTACTGAGGTTTTTGATGAATTTATAGAGCAGCACGATCTAATTAGGTTTGCAGCCAATTCAAATGATGATGAAGAAATATTAAACAAGTTTATTTCAAAATCTTTGCCTCAATGGGTTTTAGACGATGTTCAAGCATTTTTAAATATTGTTAAAAGGCCAATAGCAGTTCGTTCTTCAAGTGTTTTGGAAGACTCACATTTTCAGCCTTTTGCAGGTGTATTTGCAACATATATGATTCCAAACACTAACAATAATGACATGCTGGAAATGTTATCCAATGCTATAAAATCAGTAATGGCATCGGCTTTTTTTCAAGCTAGTAAAGCATATCTAAAGACAACTGCCCATTCCATAGAAGAAGATAAAATGGCTGTTATCCTTCAAGAATTAACAGGCAAAAAATATAGTGACATCTATTACCCTAATATTTCGGGAGTTGCCAGATCCATTAATTTCTATCCCATAGGAAATGAAAAACCAAATGAGGGAATAGCTAATATTGCTTTAGGCCTGGGTGAAATTATAGTGGGCGGCGGACATAGTTTACGCTTTTCACCGTACCATCCTAAAAAAGTCTTACAACTTTCATCAACAGATTCAACACTGCGCGATACACAAAAGTATTTTTATGGCTTAGATCTAGACCCTAAAAGCTATAAAGTTTCAACCAGTGAGTCAATTAATAAAAAAAAGGTTACCATGCGGCAAGCTAAAAACCATCCTTCTTTAAAATTTGTTGCTTCAACCTACGATTTGCAAAATAATATTATTAGACCAGGCGTTTTACATGATGGAATAAGAGTAGTAACTTTTGATAATGTTTTAAAGTACGACACATTTCCTTTACCAGAAATTCTAAAGGATTTATTGCACATTGGGCAACGCGAAATGAGAAATCCTATTGAAATAGAGTTCGCTGTAAATTTGGATGTTCCCAAAGGGCAACCTAGAATATTTAGCTTTTTGCAAATAAGGCCTATTATTGAAAGTGTTGTAACAAATAACGAATTGCCTGCAGATTTTAATATTGATGACACTATTATTTATTCAGAATCTGCCTTAGGAAATGGCACTTATGATTATATAAGGAATTTTGTTTATGTAAAACCAGAAACATTCAATCCTGCAAATACAAGACAAATAGCTTCGGCTGTTGAGAAAATAAACAAAAAGTTTTCTCAACAAGATGAACAATACATTTTAGTAGGGCCAGGGCGATGGGGCTCAAGTGATCCCTGGTTAGGTATTCCTGTAATTTGGGCACAAATTTCTTCTGCAAAAATAATAGTAGAAGCTGGCTTAAATAATTTTAGAATTGACCCTAGTCAAGGAACACATTTCTTTCAAAACTTAACCTCTTTTAACGTAGGGTATTTTACTATTAATCCTTTTATGGAAGACGGTTTTTTTGATTTAGATTACTTAAATAAACAAGAAGCCTGTCATGAAGATGAGTATTTAAGGCACATTTGTTTTAAGGATCCATTAACCATTATTATTGAAGGAAAAAACAATAAGGCTGCAATTTATAAATCAGGATTTAAAATTATTAAACATCAAGAATCGTTGGAAAATTCCATTAATGATTTACCTCCGGAAGGGTTTATGTAATTTAATCAAAAGGCAAGCTTAGGTAACTCCACTATTTTTAAAATGCCAAAAAAGCACGTATTCTAAAAGCACGATTTAATTTATTGAATTAATAAAAAATACGAGTTTAAATTAGGAATTATTGTATTTAATATTGGTATTTTTGCAGTATATCTTAAACACGTTTATATTTAAAGATCATGAATGTAAAAAACATTTTGACAAACCTTGAAACCAAACATCCTGGCGAAAAGGAATACTTACAAGCAGTACATGAAGTATTGGAATCAATTGAAAGTATTTATAACGAAAACCCACAATATGAGTCAGCCAAAATCATTGAACGATTAGTTGAGCCAGATCGTATTTTAACATTTAGGGTTTCTTGGTTAGATGATGAAGGTCAAGTTCATGTTAACCTAGGTTACAGAATACAATTTAGCAATGCTATAGGCCCTTATAAAGGGGGTATTAGATTACATCCTAGTGTGAATTTGAGTATTTTAAAATTTTTAGGTTTTGAACAAACTTTTAAAAACGCATTAACAACGCTACCTTTAGGAGGCGCCAAAGGGGGTTCAGATTTTAATCCAAAGGGAAAATCAGATACTGAAATTATGCGTTTTTGTCAAGCTTTTATGCTAGAATTATGGCGTATAATTGGCCCTAATACAGATGTGCCTGCAGGAGATATAGGTACTGGTGGAAGAGAAATTGGTTATATGTATGGAATGTATAAAAAACTTCATATAGAAAATACAGGGGTTTTCACTGGTAAAGGACTTAATTGGGGAGGTAGTTTAATTAGACCTGAAGCCACTGGTTTTGGAGCTACATATTTTACCAGTGAAATGTTAGTGTCAAATAACGATTCTTTCAAGGATAAAATAGTTTGTGTTTCAGGTTTTGGTAATGTAGCTTGGGGCGTTGCTTTAAAAGTAACCGAATTAGGGGGTAAAGTGGTAACCATTTCTGGTCCAGATGGTTATATTTATGACGAAAAAGGATTAGATGCTGAAAAAATAGACTATTTACTAGCACTTAGAGCGTCTAATAATGATATTGTTTCTCCATATGCTGAGGAGTTTCCAGAAGCTAAATTTATTGCAGGAAAGAAACCTTGGGAAGTTAAATGTGATATAGCAATGCCAAGTGCAATTCAAAATGAATTAAATGGAGAAGATGCTGCAAAATTAATAACCAATGGCGTTAAATATGTTTCAGAAGTTTCTAATATGGGATGTACCCCAGAGGCTATTGAAGTTTTACATCATGCAAAAATTCCTTTCGGACCAGGAAAAGC
>CAXBHA010000163.1:0-6018 GCA_963974955.1 uncultured Yeosuana sp.
AGCCGCTCCCCTCGCCTATTGTTTTACCTAAATTCTCTTAGGCCGGCAACCACTCACGATTATTAATCCTCATCCTTATAAGCATCCAGATACAATTGTCTATATTCAAAAGGAATATCCGCGTCATTTGAATGCTGATTAATAGCTTTAAGAATATTATCAGGTGTGTTGTTTAAACTCACCAATGTATTTTCAATTGAAATATAGCTAGGAACCAATATTTCAATTGTTTGAATTATCTGGCTAATTTTATCTTTAGAAATATCAACTGAATACGAATACTTTAATTTTGCTCTGATTGACGAAATATCTGGTCTTTCCGTATCATCTTTCATCAAATCATAAGTAGCGTTAACAACTTCTTTAATAGGGCCAACATCAATTGTTTTATCCCTAAGATTCTTAATCCATTCTGAAGTTTCTAAAACAGTGTGACAATTTTCAAATAAAGGTCTTAGCTCCTTTAAACCTAGTTGCTTGGGCCCTGCTAATAATATTAAGTTTATTAAATCCTCTGCTTTTATCAGATTAACCTTTAAGTTTTTGGCTTCTTTATTGACAGCTGAATTTGGGTCCTCTGCCCCTTGAAAACCAATGGCGACTACCACAGCATAGTTTGCATCATAATCCTTTCTGTGTCGATCTACACCAGAGATATGGGCAGTACTAGCCATGATACGTTCTTTCTTTGTGCTTTTTGCGTCAAAAGTGATTTTATAATTCTCCGACGAAGTTTTGTGTTCAAGATAAGCAGTAGCTATACCGTCTGGTTTTCCGTTACCACCTAAAGGAGTGGTTTCAAACCCTAAAGTTGTGAATGACTTTGTTAAAGAATCTTCTAAACCATCTGGATCATCTAAAGTTGCTTTTATTAAATTTGCAACCGCTGGAGCATTTTGTTTGTCACTAAAGGTAAGTTCTCTTAAAATATTGTCCCTTCTAAATATAATTTCTTTGATGTCATCCTCCGCAACCCCTTGTTCTATTAATGAGACTTCAGTTAGTATTTCTGTTAAGGCAAACAGCTGAAATGGTAAGGGGTTTTTTAAATCTTCGATAAAGTTAGCGAAAAACGGATGCATTAGATTTATGCTTGCAATTCCTGTAATCAGGTCTAATTTTGCCATTGGATGTTCAGGTTTTAATGCTACCCAAATAACATCCTTAATAATTCCCTCCTCACTTGTTAAATCCTTTTCTAAACTTTCAATTATTTCATTTTTCTGTTCAACAGTAAGATTCTCTGGTATATCCGTTAAAATTAATTTTGAAACATCCCCAGCAAAGAACTTTTTTGCGGCAACCAATAATGGTCGTCTCGACATACTTCCTGCTGCGTGCGCAATCTTATATGAGGCTCGACTCCTAAGTTCTTCATCCTGTAACTTCGAAAAATAAAATTCCCTGGCCTCCGAAAACTTCCGAGATATATAGCGCTTCAACTCCGTAAAAGCTACACTATCCTTGATTGACTCTCTAGTTGAAGTTATATAATCATTTAAACCGTCCGCCTCGACTAAAATTCTAGAACGATTAAACACCCCATGAGTCATAGCAGGCATACCTAGAAGAGGATCGTCTATATTAATAAGTCTCTTTCGGATTGTTAGAAAAATCCCATTGCTCCTACCCCAATCTTGTGATTTTCCCTTAACCAAAGAATCATCATAAAGCTCTAAACAGCCTCTTACCCCTTTTAAACTTGGCAAATCTACATAAGTGCTCTCCTCATCCTTTCCGGCAGAGTATTCGCTATTTTTTGTAACAACATTGTCATCATCGCCAAACACCCATGTTTTTAGTGGATCAACTTTTTCCTTACTAGACTTAATTTCATCACCATTAAAGTATAGTTTGAATCCTGGATTTAGTGGTAATGCTGTGGACAATATCCATTTCAATCTGCCTTCCTTAATTTCAGCTACCTTTGGTTTTAAGTCCGTCATTATGGTGAATGTCCAACTTTTTTCTGCCCCCTCTCCCCACAATTTAAATGGTAACATTTCTCTTCCTTGCACTTTTATGAAAGGTTCAATTAACTTAATTACATCCTCTTCGGCAAGTTCTATTTCATCCAACTTTATTTCGTCCGTATCATCTTTAATATCCCTAAAATCCATTTCCACTGAGAAAAAACCTTCATCCGTTTTACATATATAGATTAATTTATAAGTTAAAATGTAGGTTGCGAGCTTTCCAATACCAAATTTACCAATATAGGGTCGTTCTGTTTGCTCGACACCATTCTTTAGTGATTGGCCGATAAGCCAAAGATCTTTTAATCCAGATTTACCCATTGACGCTCCATTATCGCAGACCCACATTGTAGCATTTTCATTAAGGCTATCAACAGGGAGATATACGGCAACACTATCGGCCAGAGCATCATATGAATTACTTACAAGTTCTTCGAATGCTTTATTAGGACTAGAATATAAACCAGCAGAAAAAAGTTCTATTATTCGATAACTTATATGCACCGGAATATCATCTACCTTTTTTCCATATTTAGCTAAGTCCATAGTTTTTTTGCTATTACGATATACTCTTCCGGGTATATCTGTTTACTATTTTTATTATCTAGTGTAGTAAATTTGCCGGTTGTTTTATCCCTAATAGTAGGTATCAACTTAAAGGGGATTGACCTTTTTATAACATCTTCAATTACAAAACCGCTAACTTCCAATAATTCAGAAAATATTTCCGCAGACCTTATTTTAACATTTTTGAAAGTGGTATTTCCAATCACAATGAAAATTCTCCCATCATCTTTCAAAATTCTATACATTTCATCGGAAACCTTACCCATATCTCTGAAATAGTTTGCCACTTCCTTTGCGGTCCTAATGTCCTTCTCTACAAGTTGCTTTATTGTAATTTTCCCCAAACTTGATTTACATGATAGGTCTTCTCCATAAGAATAAAAGGTTCCAATAAAATCTTTTCTGAAGTCAAGTAAATTTGTGATGTATTCAAACCAATATCCCGTTAATTGATGTAGGTCGGCATACTCATATGATGTAACATATGGCGGAGAAGTAATTACGGTGCTTATACTATTTTTTTTGATGGAGGTACTTCTAGCATCACCAAGAAGAATTTTTGATTCCACATTCATGAAATCTAATCTTTTTAATTCATTAAAAAACTTTAAATTTTTCCTAAACATAGATTTTACTTGTCTATTAAAGGCCGAGAAAACTTCCGTGGGTATTTTGTCTGGATCAATTTGGGGTTTGGTGCTAGATTGTAACCAACGTGAACAATTTTTCAAAATATTGGATAAAGCAACTAAATAAAAATCTTTAAGGCCTTTACTAAATTGAGATTCGGAAATTATCTTGTATAGAAATGCAATTTTATATTTTGCTTCTGGAAAAAACCAATAGTCTATTCTATCATGTTTTATTAAATCATAGAATTTAGTTTCTTCAAATTTTTCAATCTTTTTTTTTAGTTGGTCAAAAGACTTGTTTAAAGCTTCAGGTTTTATTGGATTTGTTTTTACTCGTGCAATTAGTTGAGCAACAGGATTTATATCTACTCCTACAGATTTTCTACCATGTACTTTGGATTCAACTAGAGTCGTGCCACAACCAGCAAATAAATCGGCTATCGTATCACCGTCATCGGTATAATTTTCTATTATTTTTTTTACAATATTTGGTAAAAATTTTGCAGGATAGCGATGATAGCCATGAGTCCATTGTTCTGTCGAACGTACATTTTTAAATACCCATTCATCACTTACTGGAATTTTTTCAAAGGGAAAAGCTACGTTCATTTAAGTTGATTAGTTAAATAACCCAAAGATAAAACTAAAATAAATAGATTCAATTAATATTTTTAATCCATTAAATATCAGTTAATTACATATCTCTTCTATACACATTATACTCCCCTCCTAACTCGGCTCGTATAATAAGTGTTTATTGCTTATTGTAAAAAAAATCAAGTTTACAACTGCTTTAACAAAGTACTGTATTTATAAAAACATACTATAACTTTAAAATATCCTTAGGTATTTTTGGTTTAATAGTTACAATATTTTTCTCCTCATCAAAAATCACATCAGCATATTTAAATGGTGTCTCAGAATTGGTGGAAATTTTTTTATTACCCGTGAAGAACTCTGCGGTCAAAATATATTTTACCGTGTTTTCTCCAGGTTTTAAAGCAATATCCTCATTCCATTTGATTGGAGCAGTAATAGTATTTTTTTCTTCCACTTTTTTATCCCAAATTTCGGTAGTCGTGACATTTGCATGTCTGAAACCATTACCACTGTCGGTTATCCTTCTTCTGGCACAGATTCTAAAATATACTCTATTAACACTTATATTTAAATCACTTATTTTACCGTTCCTATTTCCTGAACTTCTAGTCACTGAGGTTCTAGATAAATCAAACTTTCCATTTTCATCACCATGTGCTAAATTGTAAGTGTAAGGTTCACAATCCCAACTCCTGCTTGACGAATCATAATGAGGACTGTATGTTCTAATTTCCGTTTGTTCAACTACTTCTTCTTTTATAAATTCTAATTCCGCCTTACCTAAATTATTTGGAAGTGATATAAATTCGATGTCATACTCTACTTCATCTTTATCTTGAAAAAAACCAAACCAGCCACCATGTACATGATACACTATCAACTTTGCTTCTTCATTAATAATCTTATAATCAGCATGTTTGAACACCTTCCTTGGGATGTTAAACACTAAGTTTTCACCACTTATCTGTGCCATATATTTTTGATTTTTCACTTCTAAATATGGATCATTTTTGTTAATTTTAGAACCCTTGACTATTAATCGAATATCTTGCGTTTCCCCAGGCACAATTACCGAACCTCTATATCTAAAAAGGACGGGGTATTTTTTGAAAGTAATATCTCTTACCATAATATGTACTTGATCTAACATATTTTCAGCCTGATCTAATGTGAGTTCGGTTATTCTTTCAAATTTTGAAACTGTTGTTGCTGCTTGATTAAGTACTGCTTTTCTTTCCTTGCTTATTTCCGTAAAGGCTTTGTCCAAAATATCTTTATTTGCATTTTTAAATGCATCAATTACATCTAACATTTCATGTCCGCTACGAGAAACAATTAAATTGCCAGCTTGCTCAGCCTGATCAATGACATCAATTAGACCATTTTTTATTTGGTCTATGACCATACTCGTTGTAAGCCCTTCGAATTGGGCATTAACGAAAAATGGTAGAATTAATAAAACATAAAGATTTAGGCGTTTTGTGATGGTTCTTTTTTTCATCTTAGTATAGTTTATGTGATTGGTTAAAAATTCAAATAATATCCTACAGGTTCAATACCCTTTTATGGGTATTATTTATTGTAGAATCGGGGGAGAAATAGTGTAGGTATTAAATACTTTGGTGTACTTAAATATATAAAATTTTAGTAAGAAATAAGTTACGCTTTTCTTTAATTGTTTAAAAATTGTAGTAAAATGTCATTCCACACACATTGCCCTCCCTCCTACCGACGGTCGGTCAACAAGTGTTCCATTACCTTTTTCAGAAGAAACTTTTAAGATAAAAAAATTAAATGGAGCATAGTGTCATAACCTGCCCGAATGAATTAGTTCAGACAGGCGCTAGACATTCTAGTACAACCTAAGAAATTTCCTCTGCCCTAACTTTCTTTAGCTTCATCGTAGCCATCAAATTCTGCATATCCTCCCCTACCTTTTTTTCGACCACTCTAGCATAGATTTGAGTAGTTGAAAGCTTGGTATGCCCCAATAACTTGGAAACCGTTTCAATAGGCACCCCATTGGATAGCGTAATCGCGGTGGCAAAAGTATGCCGTGCCACATGAAAAGTCACTTTTTTTCTAATACCGCAGGCGTTTGCGATATCTCTTAATGTACGGTTAATCATTTGGTTGCTGTAAATAGGTAATAATCTTCCATTTTCAAGCAGACTAGCATTATCTCTATATTTATCAATGATTTCCATGGCCTTGGGTAGCAAAGGAATCTTCAAAGGTTCATC
>CAXBHA010000164.1:0-6014 GCA_963974955.1 uncultured Yeosuana sp.
GTTGAAATAGTCAGGATGGATTTTAAGGGTTTTTAATAGCGTATCCTTATGTCGCTCAATAAAGTCGTAGAAGCTGCTTAGCGAATGACTCATTGAGGTTTGCTTGTAGTAGTGACGGAGAATTTTCTTAACGGATACCGACTGTGCTTTAGTCACTTTCAAATCTGAAGCGAACAGTTCAAAAAGGAAAACCGAAAGGTCTTCCAACCGTTCTGGAGTCAGGTCATTTTTATCGTTGATAAAGAAAGGGTTGATGCCCAGATTCTGCCCACTTTCATAACGGAGCACAGTGTATTTTTCCGGATATAGCTTAGCAAATTTGGTATAAGAACCACCAAGGTCTATGATTACCAACCGCACACCGCTTTCGAAATACTGACGCAGTATATTATTGGCCAAAAAGGATTTCCCTTCGCCGGTAGGTGCAAAAATGGCGAAGTTCCGTGCTTTGATACGTTTCTTTCGTTCATCCCAAACATCTTTTAAAACGGGTATGTTGTATTCCCGGTCATTAAAGATGATTCCCGTTTCGTCCGATTTGTAATTCGTAGTATTAATGAGTAGGCATAGCGCATGCTTTAAGTCCGTTACGTATAGATCCTCGTTTGAAAAATTCGACGAGAACGCACAAAAACTGTTCAAAAAATAATTGACACGTTCCTGTCCTCTAGGATAATAAGGGAGAATGTCCAGCTCCTTGAACTCTGCTTTTATTTGAGAGGTAATGCCATCTAGCTTTTTAAGGTCTTTATGCCAATACATGATGTTGAGCTGGCCGCGTATGACACGGGCATTGTCATCAGCATTTATTTTGTCAAGAATGTGCTGAATTTTTCCTAAAACAACCTTGTTTTGAGATCCAAAATTGGAGCTCTTTTTAAGTTCCTCTATTTTCTTGTCCAGTAGTTTCCTCCATTTCTGTTTATCGTCCAGATATAGAATTTGGTTTACAATATGGTTCTCTTTCAAGGTCAGGCCAAGGCCATCTATAAAACCTTGGTGAAAAACAAAATCGTCGGAAGTAAAACGTTCGTTGGTCTTACTGCTAAGTACGTTTTCTCCAAAACATGATTCACTATTGGCGGCAAGAATGTCAAAGTGATTTTCACCGATATTGATGTTGTCTTTATCTAAAAGAATATCGGTATCACAACCTTCATTAAATCCGTTAAAGTAATTGTAAGTCAGCGCCAATATTTCACTGGAATCTAAAGGCGTGAGCACAATCTTACGGCTATTGTTGACAAATGAAACTGAATCGGTTACTGCGCTTGTAAACCGGTTAATGTTTTCGTCCAGTTCCATGGGAACGGAATTTGATATTTTTTTAAACGGATTTACATATTTGGGATTATTGAGCGTTTTGTTCTTCGGCAGTATAAAGAACAGAAAGCATTGATGTTCCATAAATTCTCTTCCCATGAAGTGTTCGGAAGTGGCTTTCGCCAAAAAGGTATCGTTGGGAAGTTCTTCAGCTGCGTACGATTTCTTCAGATAGGCATCTTGTTTATGAACTACCGTACCTACGGGTAATGATTTTAGGGCCTGAAACCAAGCCCCGTGCAAATCCTCAAAATCTTTCTCGGAGAGGGAATAGATTTCAGGGAGGTCTGCTTTGTAGCAGAGCACCACATTGCCATTATTGGCAAATAATACATTCTTGCGTATGTCCACAATGGGATGGTTAGATGCCAGATTAAGCTTCTTCATAGTCGAGTAGTGTGGATTTTTTATTGGTAATGATTTTTGGGAAAGGATGGGTAAGCTGTAAAAGTTGAGGACGTTGGGCCATACGTATGAGTACTATATATAAGCCGCAATTGAAGATGATTACGCCAGCTATAATACCTAGGCCAAAAGAGAAGATAATGACCAACAAAGATGCTATTATAGACACGATTAAAAGGGCGAACAATGATACAGGTAGCCCAAATATCATTGCTTGTTTTCTAATGTTCTTGTAGACTTTGAATTTCTTCATAAGGGCTAGACTACAATGCTTATGAGATAGGTAAAGATGCCAACGACTGCACCGGCAATAAGTACAAAGACGAGAACACGTGTAATTCCTTTTTTAAGGTCTGCGTTTTCGCCAAAAAAATGACCTGCATTAAATAGGAAACCTATCAAGAAAATGACACCGAGAATTATTGGAAAAATGGTTCTAATAGTATCGGAAACATCATTGACCGAATCTTCGATTCCTCCGATTTGGGCAAAAATTGAATTGGAAATAAGCAAGAGTAATAAGGTTGGATACAGTGATTTTTTCATGCTGAAATGGCTTTAAAATTAGACTGATTTTGTTGTTGGAAAAATACTGTATATTGCAATTCAAAATACTGATTATCAGTTATTTGTGAATAAAATATTATTTGATATGGATTGTATTTATTTGATACGAATTAGCATCAAATTGTATGAGAATTGGAAAGAGCTATGTTGATAACCTTAAAATTTTTGAAGTGGGAACCGCTCAGAAACGTCAAACTTTGGCTGCGCCCCCTTCAAGTCTTTGTGATTTTGATGCTACAGGGCTGCCTAGTTTTCGCTCAGCGAAAAGTGATTGTGATCGATCCTGGGCATGGTGGAAAAGATTCGGGTGCAATAGGTGTAAATTACCTTCAAGAAAAAAAAGTTGTGTTAAATATTGCCATGGAAATTTTGTCGCTTAATAAAACCATTTTTGAGAATAGATTTGATATTTACTTAACTCGATATACCGACACCTTAATTTCTTTGAGTGATAGAACAAAATTGGCTAAAGCACTAAATGCCGATGTGTTTATCTCCTTGCATTGTAATCATGCTAATAATTCTAGTGCTAAGGGAGTGGAAGTATACGTGCCTAATTCTAATTCTCGATTTACTGATGGTGCTATTGAATTAGGATTAGCCGTTTTGAATGAGAGTACTATAAATTTAGGGCTTAAAAATAGAGGCGATAAGATTGCCAATTTTCAGGTGCTACGTGAATCTAATCCCTATTACCCTGCTGTACTTTTTGAAATGGGATTTGTCACAAACAAAAATGAAGCTGATTATTTTCTAAAAACCAATAATAGAAGCGCTATGGCATTGGTCATTCTAATGGGATTGTATAACTTTTTAAATACTGAATCATGAAGGAATTTTTTGTAGAGACTGTGAAAAGTTTAAGAGAGGTTTTAATTGAATTATATACGCATATCAAAAATCAGAGGGCATAATAAATTTCCGCATTCGCTCTCCTTCGGCACGGTTGTATTCAGATTGGATTCGTTTTTTAAGAAACGCTTTTATTGCAATAGTTTCAACCACTTTTTCGGAGTTGGCTACCATTGCCAGTATTTTTTCCCATCTTGTTGCATGTAATTCTCCCCAATTAACATCGCCCATCTGTACTCCTGGGTTACCTGCCCAGTCAATTTGTTTAAAAAACTCGACATCGTTATTTAGGTCTAGAAAGTACAGAAGTAAACTTTCGAATTTATGGTTGAAATGGCCCCTAATTACATCAAAGATTATTTCAATATGCTTACGATTATCCTGATGCTTAAAAATAAAAGACTTTAAATACTTAATGGCAATAGCAGTTTGTGGTTCATTTAACTCGAAAAATAGCAGCGATATCGAATGGCCACCCAAACCAAAATAAGGCTCTGCATCAATGAGGAGCTCAACAACATTATCAATTTCGTCGAGCCTGTCTTCGTTGTCCCAGATAAAAGCTAGCCTTAGATTTTCGTTTCTTTGCCCTGCGTTATATTTTGAATAGAAGCGCTTGAAAAAATCTAACAAGAATTCAGAATGGTTAGAGAATATATTTTTAAATCCCTTTCTTTCATAATCAAATGTAAAGCTGGTTTTTCCTAGCTCAAATTGCTGGCAATATAGATTACTTACTAACTTATAATCTTCTTCTACAAATTTATATCCATCTGTGAAGGGAAATTCAGATGTTCTAATATGTACTCCTTCTCCAACACTATTGGATATAAGTATTAATGTTTCCCTTACTGCATTCCTTTTTTCTGTATTGAATTTTTCATATTCATTGATGTATAAGTATGCATAGCAATCAATGCTATTCAAAGTGAGAAGCAATTTGTCATAATAATTTTCGGTGGCAAAATCGGAAGGCAATCTTTCGAAAAAAGCAAGTTTCCAATAGATGGAGTTTACACCCTCCCAATTTTCAAGTATTTCCCAGAACTTATTCGCATTGCTTTTGGAACTTTTTACAACGACACTTATAGTTCTATACAGGCATCGAATCTCAAAATTCCTATTGAGATATGCTTCAACAAGTTGCAAACCCAAATCATTATTCTGAACAAAACTCTCCTCAAATATTACTTCAAGTGACCTTTCAATTTGTGAATGGTTGTTATCGGCAACTGTTTGGAAATTCTTGATGTTATCTAAAAATGGCGGAATATCCTCTTCAGTTTTAAAGGTGAAATTTTGTTTCAAATCTTCTGATTTTACTCTTTCATACTCCCGCCAATCGTTAAATTCGTACTCCTCTTTGTCCCTGAACCTATTCCAATCTAATTTTCTAAAGCTCCTGTAGGTTGGGGTATCAAAGGACAGCTCTAACTCCATCAGGGTTTCTTCATCAATTCTCTTTTCTCTTTTCAATGCTACTGCGAGACTGTTTGCTGCATGAGTCTCAAGAAATGAATCGCGTGAAAAATGTTCCAAGATGAAAGGAACCAGCAAGGAAAGGTCAAATTCTAATATGGCTGGGCTTCTCTTCCTGTAACTAGGACGAAAATTGTTGATACAATTAATTATTTCTTTTCTGTGGGTATTTATCAAAGAAAAAATAGTATTCCAAATGAGTCTTCTTATGGACTCTATTTCCTTGGTTTCTGGAATAGGATAATCATAAAATGATATAGTGTTTTTTCTTCCGCCATGAATAATGTGAAATGAATGTTGGAGGAATGTATCAGCAACTGCAAAAAAAGCCTTTATGAAATGCTCCTGCCCCTCATTAACCCTAGAACATATTATTTCAATAAACGAATGTTGACGAGAAAAGCCATATCTTTCGTCTGACTCATCAAATAATAGGGTTTCCCTAATTCTTCGAGTAAATTCAGGAAGGTGCTCTGGTTTTTTTCTTACATATTCAAATGCCAGTAAAACTGAAGGTTCAAAAGATTCAGTTTGATAGCGAAAGTATCGAGTCAGGTAATCCAGCGTTTGTTCCTTGTTATGAACAAAATCATTTGTTTCGTAATTTGTATCATATTCGGCATTTTTGGGTTCCGTTAAACTATTAATTTTCCGACTGAAGAAACTAAGTACATCTTCGGATTTATAAAACCAAAATTGGTCCAAGAACTTCAAGGTCCTATTTTCATCATTTGCAATACTAGCTAAATACCTATCCAAAGCAGGATTGATTTTTGAAAATACTCTCTCAAAACCGAAAGAATTATTAGCTGGTATTATAGTGTCAGTAAATCTATGCTTATAGCCACCAAAATAATTGAATAGTAATTTTTCAAAGGATAAAAGACTGTCTTTAACAAATACTACATAGAAGAAGTAAGTGGCCATTACTTGTTCAGCAATTCGAATATGATTGTATTGCACCTCGACCAGTTCTTTTTTGTGAAGCTCTTCTATTGCTTCATTAAAGTTGTAATAGTTAATATTGAAGTTGTCTAAAATACCTTCAAGGGTTGCTTTGTCCTCCCTATTGATGGTGAAGAAGAATGAAATTAATCCAAGAACCTGCATTTGCGTTTTATTCCTGAACAAATCAATATGAGAAGTAAAATTCTGAAAATATGCATCGTACAATTCTGCAACGTCACCAGCCAAAAATTCAAATTGCTTTTCAAGTGCAACTTTAGCCCCCATGATAGCTAGTCTAGCATTACCATCGGAGATTTGAACTATTTTTTTTTGATATTTTGAATTTAGAATTCCAAATGAATCGCTTTCAATTAATTGGACGATTTCTTCATCGGAGAATTTGGGTATATCAATAGTTTCACTTTCAAAACCAATTGATT
>CAXBHA010000165.1:0-6012 GCA_963974955.1 uncultured Yeosuana sp.
CAATTGCCCAATGTCGCTAAAAGTGCCGTTGCCATTATTAAGTTGAAGTATGTTCGACATATATTGGTGATGATACCCACTGTCTACCAACAAATTAAAATTACTTGTACTCATACTCGCCATATTTTCTTTGCTTCGAATATGATCTTCCGCCATCATATCTAAAACAATTAAATCAGGTTCTAAATCGTTATTAATATCTGCATAATCTGATCCCATACTATTAGCAGAAATATGTTTGAAACGTATTAAAGCTTCGTCTTTAAATGTGCCATTACCTTGATTTATGTATAAAAAATCAGGTTCTAAAAAATCGTTTGCTACAAATATGTCTGGAAGATTATCGTTGTTAAAATCGCCTATAGATGCGCTTAAACCCCAAGCTTTGTTTTCTATACCGGATTGAATAGTAACATTAGTAAACTTACCACCATCATTTCTGAATAATTGGTCGGAACTATAAGGTTCTTTTTGGTTTTGAACAATAGGATTTATGCTTGTGTTGTTTTGAAAATCTGGACGATGGTTGACTAAATACATATCCAAATCGGAGTCGTTATCATAATCAAAAAAATAGGCTTGCGTTGAAAACCCGAAATGGTCTAAGCCATATTTTGCGGCTTCTTCTTTAAACGTGTTGTTCTTCTGGTTAATAAATAACTTGTTCTTTCTAAGTTCATTATTATTTAATGAGCCCGATTTGCATACATAAATATCCAACCAACCATCATTATTGATGTCAATCATAGTAACTCCCGTTGTCCAGCCCAATTCGTCTTCAACATGAGCCTCTTGTGTGATATCTTCAAATTCAAAATCGCCTTTATTTAAGTATAATTTATTTGAATTTTGATTGGAAGTGAAGTATAAATCTTGAAGCCCATCGTTGTTAATATCGCCCGCTGCAACCCCAGCTCCATTATAAATGTAAGAGTAATTTAGAAAGTTAAAATACAAATCTTCCTTTACTGTATTACTGAAATGAATATTTGTTTGTTGATTATCAATTAAGCTAAATAAGGTAGTAGATTCTAATTCTTTCTGATTTTGACACCCATTCAACACAATAAAAAGTGATGCAATTAAGATTTTCATTGGAGACAAAAAATGTTTAATGGACGCTTTCACAATTTTTTATTTTATTAAATAATGTATTTCACAATAAGTTGTTAATGAGTTTAAAGAGTCCACTATTACAACTTCAACATCTACAAAAGGGGTGCTTAAAGTTTTAATGCCATTTTTAATTTTATTTACATTTTCTTCTTTTAATTCTTTACTTTCAATTGATTTTGATAAAAGTTGAGCCACTTCAGAAAGGTTAATAGAAAGGTTTTTTAGTGGGTTGATTTTCGGGTTTTTATTCAACTTATTAAATTCAACATGGTTATTTGCCCAAGTATTTAAATATGATAAAACCAGATTAGAATTTGTTTGATTCGGGTTTTTTATGAACTGATTTACAGCTTCATTAAAAACTGAAGCATCTTCAGCATCCGCAACGCAAGCATCGGCAAACAGGTTAAAAGGCGAGAAGGATTTGTATTCAATACCATCTTTATTTCTAGCGTAGACTTTTAAAGGTCCGCAAATTTTAGATAAAGTTATAAGCGAAGAAATGTCTTGATTATTAGTCATACTTCTTAAAATAACATCTCTGTTTTTAATATGGGTCAGCCCTAATTCTTCTAATTTATAGGATACATCTTTAAGGCGCTTTTTCATATTGGCAACGTTGTTAATATTTTGTGGAGACCAAAAACGTTCTGCTATGGCGGCGGTTCTAGGCCATATTCTGGAATCTATGGTAAGTGATGTTACCAGTTCACTCCACATGGTTGCTTCACCTCCTAAAACACGCGAAAATTCTTTTTCAGTTAATTGAGCATTTCCTGTCGGGTCCACTAAATAATGCTTTTCAACCGACTCCATTCTATCAATATAATACCCATTGGATAGCACCGTTTGATAGCCTTTTTTAGCGGCACTAATTAAAGTGCCTTCTTTAGTAAGGCCCTCATTTTCCCCGCGCCAAGAATGTATAACGGCAGATGTTGGCATATTAGGCGTCATGATTTCATCCCAACCCATCAATTTTTTACCTAATTTCTCTAGAATTTTTTCAAGTTTAATATTGAAATAGGTCTGTAAATCGTGATTTGTTTTTAAGTTATGTTCTTTTTTGAATTTTTGAATATCTTGGTTTTCATTCCAATGTTTTCCTTCGTTTTCATCACCTCCAATGTGAAAATAGTCATCTGGAAATAAAGGTGCCATTTCAGTAAATAAATTTTCAAGGAATTTATAAGTAAGGTCTTTTGTAGGGTTTAAAGTGGGGTCAAATACACCTGAATAGCGTTCAATATGATATGTGTAATCATCTTTACTTCCTATTTCAGGATAAGCCGTTAAAATGGCGGAAGCATGACCAGGAACATCAAATTCTGGAATCACGCGAATTCCTAAATTATAGGCATAAGCAACAACGTCTTTTATTTGTTCTTGGGTGTAATAAAGACCATCTGAAGCTAATTCTTGAAGTTTTGGATATACTTTTGATTCAATACGAAACCCTTGGTCGTCTGTTAAATGCCAATGGAACACATTCATTTTAACCGAAGCTATGGCATCTAAATTCCGTTTTAAAACACCAATTGGCATAAAATGTCTTGACACATCAATCATTAATCCACGCCATACAAATCTGGGAGCATCTGTTATTTGAACTCCCGGAAAATAATAGCTTGAGTCGTTGTTTTGGGTTAATTGTAATAAGGTTTCCAAACCTCTGAGCGCTCCAACATCGGTTTTTGCTTTGATATCAATTATGGTATCATTAACTGTCAATTCATAAGATTCGTCAGTCCTGATGCTAAGTTTGGAAATACTGTTGTATGTTATATTTATATTGCTTTTTTTGTCAATTATTGGGAATCCTTCATTTAAAAACACGCCTGTTCTATTTGTAAGGCGTCTTAAAAAATTAACAGCGGCATTACGAACACGTCCTTTATCTTCTTTGGGAATTGAAATCGTAACGTCGCTATTAATAATAAACTTAGCAGCGTTTTCTTTTATTTTTTGAGGCCAAGGCATCAAATTGTATGATTCTGATAGTATATTTTGAGAAACTAAATGTTTACCAAAAACACTAAAAAGTATAAAAAGGAAAAGCTGTTTTTTCATTCTTGATATTTTAAAAATGATAACGTTTAAAAGCTTCGATGGCTGCGTAATCTGCCAAACCTAAATCGTTATATTTTTTAGCTGTTAGTCTGTTTCTGTCTTCAACACGCACCCAAAATTCTCTGGAGTCTCCACCTTGAAACATCACACCGTCTTTTTGCGATTGATGATAAAATATGGCATGCCGTTTTTTAAGTACTTGGTCTGGACTCATTGGTACTGCCATTTCAATTTGGTACGATTCCCACTCGTGCCATGCACCACGGTATAACCACACCCAACAATCGTCCATATATTTGTTATGTTTCAACTCCTCTAAAGCACTAAACAAAGCGTCTAAACATACTTTATGTGTGCCATGTGGGTCTGCTAAATCGCCTGCAGCATAAATTTGATGCGGTTTAATCTCAGAAATTAACCCACTCATGAGTGCAATATCAGTTTTTGTAATATTGTTCTTTTTAATGGTTCCTGTTTCGTAAAAAGGTAAATCAAGAAAATGAACGTTTTCATCATTAAGTCCCAAATATCTAGTTGCGGCCAATGATTCACTTCTTCTTATTAATCCTTTTAATTGTCTCACTTCATTGGAATCAATATCATTATCAGTTTTTATTTTTAAGAAGTTAATAATGCTTTGAGTTTCTTCACAATTTGGACATAAAGTTTGAGTGATTTCAGCAAATTTCAATGCTTCTTCATCTGAAACAGCAATATTTCCAGAGGTTTGGTATGCTATATGAACATCATGACCTTGTTCTACCAGACGGTCAAATGTTCCACCCATAGAGATAACATCATCATCTGGGTGTGGACTAAAAATAATGACTCTCTTTTTAGGAATATTGGCACGTTCTGGTCTGTTAGAATCATCAGCATTTGGTTTTCCACCAGGCCAACCAGTAATAGTATGCTGAAGTTTATTAAACATTTTAATGTTCAAATCATACGCGGTTCCTTCTTCAGTAAGAAGACCAGACATACCATTATTGTTATAATCTTTATCAGTTAATTTTAAAATGGGCTTATTTAAAAGTTCAGAAAGCCAAACCACCGATTTCAATTTTAAAGTTTCATCCCAAACGCAAGCTGTAACCAGCCATGGTGTTTTTACACGTGTTAATTCAGAGGAAGCGCCTTCATCAATTATAAAAGTGGTGTTATTGTGATGTTGTAAGTAAGTCGCTGGAACTTCTGGCGTTATTTCACCTTCAATGGTTTCTTTAAGAATTTCGGCTTTATTGGCACCCCAACCCAAAAGCACAATGCGTTTTGCACCAAGTACAGTACCAATTCCCATAGTAATGGCTTTTCTTGGTACATTATCTATACCCAAAAAGGCAGGTGCTGCGTCAACTCTTGTAATATGGTCTAAAGTAATACTTCTTGTGCCAGAATTAAGATGAGACCCAGGTTCGTTAAACCCAATATGACCCGTTCTCCCAATTCCTAAAAGTTGAAAATCCAAACCTCCAACAGCCTTAATTTTCATTTCGTAATCAATGCAGGACTGATATAAATCTTCAGCGCTAACCTTTCCATCTGGAATGTTTACATTTTCAGGTAAAATATCAATATGATTGAAAAGATGCTCATGCATGAAGTAAAAATAACTTTGGATGTTATTTTTATCCATTGGGTAGTATTCATCTAGGTTGAAAGTGATGACGTTTGCAAAGCTTAAGCCTTCTTCTTTGTGGATTCTTATAAGTTCTTCATAAACCTTTATAGGTGAAGAACCCGTAGCCAAACCTAAAACACATGGTTTATTTTGAGCTTCTTTTTCTCTTATTAGTTCTGCAATTTCTTGAGCAACCAGAATAGAAGCTTCGTTAGACTCGTTGAAAATAACATTGTGTATTTTTTCAAAACGCGTTTCTTCAAATTTTCCTGCTTGTGTGTACGCTATGTTTTTATGATCTGCAATTTTCACAGTAATACTATTTTGTGGTAAATGACTTTAGTTAAAGCAAACGGGAAAGCTAAATTTCCCGTTTGCATTACAATAAACTAAAACTAAACTAATTTAAAAATTTGGTAATCCGGTGTCCCACCATAAGCGGGTGCCACCGTTATCTGGGCCATTTAAATAACCAATTGCTGTTTGAACATTAGCCCCATTAGTGTTTATTTCGTTTTCTACAAAATTGATTCTTCTAATCTGGATATTTGTATCAATTTTTCCTCCACTGTTATTAACTACTACTGGAAAAATTCTCGGGTAGCCTGTACGTCTAAATTCAGACCAAGCCTCTTGCCCATCGGGAAACATAGCAATCCATTTTTGAGTAATTATTTGCTCTAACTGCTCTTCATTTGTTCCTGTACTATTGTATGCAATTTTCACAGTACTGGCATAAGCAATATTATTTGCTGGGTTTAAAGTATCGACAAAATTAGCTGGAGTACTTGTGTTATCAACTAAATAGGCAGCGATACCAGATACGCCATGTTGGGTAAATGATGCCGTAACACCTGCTTCATAATTGGTTTTGGCATCTCCTGCACCTGTCCATCCGCGTAATGAAGCTTCAGCTTTTAAAAAATTTACTTCAGCTGCTGTCATCCAGGTAATTTTATCGCCATCAATGACACTTCCAATAGAAGAAAGATCTAAATATTGCCCTTTGGCACTTATATCGATTCCCATTCTAATACCTTTGTACTGTCCAGCGTATAATGCATCGGTAGTAGGATTAAAATAAGATTTAACTCTTTCATCATTATACCCCGTTAAAATAGATTCCATTTCGGCTCCCATTCTAATATCTCCCCAAGAACCACTAATTACCGTAATAGGATGGGGAAATCCAGTATTTATAACCA
>CAXBHA010000166.1:0-6011 GCA_963974955.1 uncultured Yeosuana sp.
CCAGGAAAATCTTCAACAACGCCATCACCTCTAAAAATAAACAAATGGTCAATGACTTTATCCATAAAATAGCGATCATGCGACACCACAATAACGCAACCTGGAAAATCCATTAAAAAACTTTCAAGGACGTTAAGTGTTACAATATCTAAATCGTTGGTGGGTTCGTCAAGAATTAAAAAATTGGGATTTTGAATCAATACCGTACATAAATACAAACGTTTTAGTTCGCCGCCACTTAGTTTTTCAACAAAGTCATATTGTTTTTTTCTACTGAACAAAAACCGTTCTAAAAGTTGTTGCGCACTAATTTGTCGCCCTTTTTTGAGTGGAATATAATCACCAAATTCACGAATTACCTCAATTACTTTTTGATTAGGTTTTATGGTGATGCCATGTTGGGTGTAATAACCGAATTTAACAGTTTCGCCTATAATAACTTTACCAGCATCTGGTTTAATGGTTTGGGTTAAAAGATTTAGAAAGGTTGTTTTTCCAGTACCGTTTTTTCCAATAATACCGGTTCGTTCCCCTTTTTGAAACATATAGTTAAAACCATCAAGAATTGTTTTGTCTTTAAACGATTTGGATACTTTATGAAGCTCTATGATTTTGCTTCCTAAACGTTCCATATTTAATTCCAACTCTACTTTATGGTCGTTTCTGCGCTGACCTGCCCGATGTTTAATATCTTGAAAATCGTCTATTCTGGATTTAGATTTTGTAGTTCTTGCTTTAGGCTGTCTGCGAATCCATTCCAATTCTTTTTTAAACAGTTGTTTTGCCTTTCCGGTTTCTACAGCCTCTTGTTCAATACGAGCTTCTCGTTTTTCGAGATAATAGGAATAGTTTCCTTTGTAGCTGTATAATTTACCTTCATCTAATTCGATAATTTCATTGCACACACGTTCTAAAAAATAACGATCATGGGTTACCATAAAAAGCGTAATATTCTCTTTTGCAAAAAAGGCTTCGAGCCATTCAATCATTTCTAAATCCAAATGGTTGGTTGGTTCATCAAGTATTAATAAGTCTGGTTTATTAATCAAAGCATTGGCCAGTGATAACCGTTTTTTTTGTCCGCCAGAAAGGGTGCTTACTTTTTGGTCTAAGTCCTCAAGTTTTAATTTGAACAGGATTTGTTTGTATGAGGTTTCAAAATCCCAGGCATGATGTCGCTCCATAGCATCAAAAGCCTTTTGATAGGCGTCTGTGTCTTCCGGGTTTAAAAGTGATTTTTCATAATTTGAAATGATTTTCAGAATGGGATTATCACTTGCCAGAATAGTTTCTTCAATCGTTAATGAAGGATCAAGTCTAGGGTCTTGTGGTAAATAAGAAACTGCAATTCCTTTTCTGTAGGTTATTAATCCAGAATCAGGCTCATCATCTCTAGAAAGAATATTTAGTATCGATGTTTTTCCAGTTCCGTTTTTCGCTACAAAGGCTATTTTTTGATCTTTATGGACGCTAAATGAAATGTTTTCAAAAAGTGATAGCTCTCCATACGATTTTGATATATTTTCAACAGTTAAATAGTTCAAGATTTCTTTTTTGCAAAGAACGCATAAATTACCAAAAATTACTAGTTTAGTTTTTATATTCCTAGTGAAAAGCTATATTTGTCTTTAAACAATGTACCCAGCATGAAAAGATTGATTTTATTTGTTTATTTAATAATCGCTATCTTCTTTTCTTCTTGTATTACAAATAAAGATTTAGTCTATTTTCAGGACAAAGGAACCGTTGTTAAGGATTCATTATTATTAAGTGAAACATCCAAACCATATCGTGTACAGGTTAACGATATATTAAGTATTAAGGTAAAGGCCTTGGATGAAGAATTAACAGCTATTTTTAATCCTGTGGAAGCTGCAGGCACCAATGTAACACAAGGACAAGCGCAACTATATTTTAATGGATTCACTGTTGATTTGCATGGGAACATCAAATTTCCTATTCTAGGTGATATAAATGTACTGGGATTTACAATTGAAGAAATAGAAAATAAGGTAAAAAGTGAATTATTGAGGCAATACTTTAAAAATACTGCCGAACTTTTTGTGACCGTTAAATTAGCAGGATTACGCTATACGGTTACTGGAGAAGTTAATTCTTCAGGTGTTCTAACCTTGTATCAAGATCGGGTAAATATTATTGAAGCTCTTGCTAATGCAGGAGATATTAAACCGACAGGCGATAGAACCGATGTTTTAGTTGTTAGGCAATATCCACAAGGACAGAAAATCCATCATATTGATTTGACCGATTTAGCAGCTATGCAATCGCCCTTTTATTATATTCAGCCAAATGATATGATTTTGGTAAAACCTTTAAAACGAAAAGCCCTTGGAGGAGGCGAGACGGCAACTCAAACGTTAACAACAGTAGCCACTATTTTCTCGTTAATAGTGACAACCTATTTTTTAACTCGAAATCTATAAGTTATAAGCTATGATTGAAGAATTTGAAGTTTCTGAGTCATCATCATCGAGTTTTGATATTAAAAAGTTTTTATTCAGAGCGCTCAGTTATTGGAAATTCTTCATAGTCTTATTAGCTATTGGTATATTCTTGGTTTACCAAATTAATATTAGGGAGGAGTTTTCTTATCGATTGGGAACAAAAATTTCCGTTGAGGATGATAGTAATCCATTATTTACTTCTAATGCCAGTTTAACCTTTAATTGGGGCGGTGTCACCTCGAAGGTTCAAACTATGATTGTGACACTTAAATCGCGTTCCCACCATGAAAAAGTAGTTGATCGCTTAGAATTTTATAAAAGTTATTTAAAGCAGGGTCGTTTTAGAAAGCAAGATATTTATAAAGCAGCTCCATTCAGATTTGATCATGACTATAATTTTGGCCAACTCATAAATAGTCCCATAAAAATCACTTTTTTAGATGCTAATTCTTTCAATTTAGAAGTTGAATTTTTAGAAAATACGGTAAAAGTTCAAAACTATAATACTAAAGAATTAACAACTATTGACGTTCCGACAGGGATTTTTAATAAAAATTTTAAATTAGGAGATACTGTTGAGCTTCCTTTTTTAAAAGGTGTTTTTAGGCTTGCTGAAAACCGAAAAGCCATAACGGGAGAAAACTATTTTATTCAGTTTAATGATTTTGATAGCGTAGTGTCTAGTTATCAATCAAGAACTTCGGAGGTTAATACTGATAATTCCCCAATACTTGATATTTCTTTGATAGATAAAAATACAGAGAAAATAGTTGATTATTTAAATACGTTAGTGGCTGTTTTAAGTGAAGACCAACTTAATAGAAAAAATCAATATGCCACCAATGCGATTACATTTATAGATGAGCAGATTTCCCGTGTTAAAAATGAATTATCAGATAATGCTGAAGCCTTAAACGATTACAGAAAAAAAACCAAGATTTTTAGTCTAGATAATGAAAGTCTATCGCTTAATGAAAAGCTTACTAAATTGGATACTGAAAAAGAATCCATAAACAGGCAGCTAAGTTATTATTCAAATCTTAAAAATTACTTATCAACCAGTAGTACGTTTACCGAAATTCCGGCGCCATCAATTGCGGGCATCGATGATGTTAATATTTTGAATAATGTTTCTAAAATCAATGAACTGTCTGTTCAAAAGTCAAAACTGCAATATTCCGTGCGCAGTGATGCCTCTGTTTTCAACGATTTAAACCGACAGATAGAGGGTTTAAAAAATGTGCTCCAAGAGAATATTAGTTCTGCTAGCAATGGCTTAAGACGTCAATTGGAAACTATAAATTCTTCATTAAGTAAAGTTGAAACTCAATTCAGTAAATTGCCTGAAGATCAACAAAAACTAATCACTATTGAGCGTCAATATTCGTTGAGTGAGCAAACGTATAATGTGTTTTTAGCAAAACGCGGTGAAGCAGAAATTATCAAGGCTTCAAATGTGTCGGATATCCTAATTATTGATCCAGCAAAAAACACAGGAGCCACTGTTTTAGGGAGAAATTTAAATATTCGCTATGTATTTGCTTTATTTTTAGCTTTGCTTATTCCAATATTATTGGCATTCGTTTTAACATTCATAGATAATAATATTCATAGCCCAATGGATGTTGAACAATTGTCCACTATTCCTATATTAGGTGTTATTGGAAAGAACAATTTAGATAATAACTTGGTGGTACACAGAAAACCAAAATCGGCGGTGGCTGAGTCGTTTCGAGCCATTCGATCTAACTTGCAATATTATTATAAGTCTCAAGATCTAGAAGGTGCAAAAACGCTGTTGGTAACCTCGTCTGTGAGTGGTGAAGGAAAAACGTTTTGCTCAATTAATGTAGCAACTGTCTTTGCTTTAAGTGGTAAAAAAACCATTTTGGTAGGTTTGGACTTAAGAAAGCCAAAGATTTTTGGCGATTTTAAAATACAAAATGACATCGGAGTTGTTAATTATTTAATAGATCAAGAGTCATTGGATGCAGTTATTCAGAAAACCTCTATTGAACATTTGGATCTTATTACATCGGGTCCGGTACCTCCAAATCCATCCGAATTGCTATTAAATGATAAGCTTAACAAGCTAATAACCAGTTTAAAGGAACAATATGATTATATAATACTAGACACACCTCCCATAGGTCTGGTTGCAGATGCTTTGGAGTTATTAGACTATGTAGATGCAACTTTATATGTAGTAAGACAAGATTATACCAAAAAAGGCATGCTTAATTTTATTAACGAGAAATATAAAACCAAGCAGATTAAAAATATTAGTTTAGTGTATAATGGTTACGATCAAAAAGCTAAATACGGCTACGGTTATGGCTACGGTTATGGCTACGGTTATGGCTACGGAAATTATGCTAATGGCTATCACGATGATGGAGTCACTAAACACAGCTATTTCAAACGATTATTAAATTTTTTAGGATTTAAACGATTCAAGTCTTCCTAAGAATCATGACTTTTTCGGAAATTTATAAAAATTAACACATAAGAAAAGTGTAATTATTTGATTCTTAAAATGGATTAGTTTTGCTGTTTTTGCCGTTTTTTATTATATCTGTTGCTTTTATAGACATTTTTTTTACATGCGAACCCTTTACTACGCTTTATCGGTTTAGGCATCGAGTAGGCAAAGGGAGTTTCACCCTAAGCCTCTCACAGAACCGTACTTGATAGTCTCCCATCATACGGCTCTTGTTGTACAAATCTAAGCGATAACATTAATATGAAGAAATTGCCAATGGTAAAACAGCGTAGGATATTGCTTCCTTACTGTTGCTAACCATTTATACCCTTTCCTAATACTGGTTTTGTATCGCTTATACCTTTTCCTTGCCCACCAAACCAATCTTTTACTAAGAAGTCGAAAGACTTTTGTGAGTTCGTACATCTTAAATTTACCATAGTAGCGCACCCATCCCCTGATCATTGGATTAAGATATTGAGCCACTCCTACAATACTTTTAAAGGCAAGTTTATTTACGTTGAGTTCTTCGAGTTTGTCAGCGATTCGTTTTCTTGAACCGATACTTATAGCGCAATCATACCCTATAAACAGCTTCCTCTTTTTCTTAGAGCAGGCGGTTCTAGGCTGAAAAGAATATCCTAAAAAGTCAAATTTGACTGTTGGATGGTTTCCTTTTCTTTTATAGTCCCGGCAATAGACAATTTTTGTCTTTTGTGGATGTAATTCCAGCCCCACCGATTCCATTCTTTGATGCACTAGATTTAGTAGTTGCTCTGCGCGGGCTTTTGTGTTACAATGTAGTATCACATCATCGGCATACCGAGTGAAAGCTACATTTTTATCTGTCTGTCCTACCCATTCATCAAAAGCATAGTGTAAAAAAGATTTGCCAATAACGGGCTTATTACGCCTCCTTGCGGCGTTCCTTTCCCTTGCTTTTGTATGAGCTTGCCAGCGACTGTAACAACGGGTGCTTCCAGCCATCTTTTGATATAGAATTTAACCCAGTTTTCGGGCACGTGCTTCTCTACCGCAAGCATCAGTTTGTTGTGGTCGATAGT
>CAXBHA010000167.1:0-5970 GCA_963974955.1 uncultured Yeosuana sp.
ATGGCTATTTTAGGGTTACTCAGAAAAATACGGTAATCTATACGGTAGAGTAGAAGTTTTTAAATGAATTTTATGAATACTAAAGTCCTAAGAAATTGGGGCTTTAATTATTTATATACAAACCATAATACAATCGAAAAAGAAATAGCTAGTACTATTTCAACACTATTTAATATTCTTCTATTCTTTATATACTTAGTTAGTATAAAGACAACTAACAAGCCAGTTAATCCAAGTAACATAAGGGCTGCTAAAGAAATAACCTCCCAGCCTTTATAGAATGGTGTAGTATTCCAGTTCACTAATTCATTCCACAAAAAGTTCCAATTTACTATCGTATAAATTAAGCAAGAAACTAAATACAAGATGAAATATACTTTTAAAACAGGTCATTTTTTCATTTAGGAACTACTAATTATTGCTGTATAACAAAACACACTTAGGGAGATTATTTGATTTCGTTTTTTAGAATTAAGTGTCTTGTATTATAAATCCAACGACTTTGCTAATTGGCTCCATAAAAACATACAAAGATCCGCTACCCCAAAATCTTAAACTTTTATTGTATTGCGTAAAATAATCTTCCTCAGATTTTAGATTTGATTGGCTTACCTTAACTAATTCTGAAGTGTTAAACTGACAAACAAAGCGCATTAAATTACCTGTTTTTGGACATTTAGGTATATCTGGGTGTTGAATCCAAAAAGGGATTCCTGATATTCCCGCGTACCAATATTCAAAATCTAAATCCTCATCTTCATTAAGATCTTTAATTGATTTAATAGATAAATTGATTCGTTTGAATTTATGTATTCCCGCTATGTCCATTTTTCCAAATGGATAGTCAATGTTTTTGTAATTTCCAATTAACTTGGGAGATAACGGTTCACTATAATCTAAAAAAATGAATTCACTTGTGCCTGAAAATATGGGATATGTTATGTATAATTCTTCAAATGGAAGCCAAGAAAATGGTTTATCTTTTCTCGATATTTTTGCAATAATTTGAAATGGAACTTCAATTAAATTTGATTTTGGAGTTGTAAATTTTGATGTACCATCTTCACCAATGAAACTATTTGATTCTTTCTCAGTCGGTATTAAAAAGTTGATTCGATTTCTTTTATTTTTAAAATAGCGAAAACTTTTAGCTGAATTAATAAGTACAATATCGATATTGTTTAGTTGATTTACATATCTAATTTGAGTTAGGTAATCATTGTCATATTTCAATTGTAAACTTGGGCTTTGAGTTTTTATTTTTTCTAAAAATTCATCTTCAAATATTCCCTGCGTATTTATCAAATCGCGAAATTCATCTTCCGAATCAAGGTTAATCGATCTTTCTGAGATATATTGATAATTAGAATTCATTATTAAAATTACTGGTAACCCATGAGCCATACATAGCAGGTAAGAAAAGAAACGTTTCGTGTTCGTATACCCACGAAGCTAAAGTTTATTGCCTTCCAATACCTAAAAGATATATTCGAATGGGCTTATTTTTATTTTTTGTCCAAATCCAATTCCATAAGGTTTGTTGATATTATAAATATACAGAGACCTTTCGATTTTGCTCTAAACCCTGCATCTCATTTACATTTTGTTATGAGCTTTTTTACTTCTTACTATTTTTACTATCCGGTTATATACGATTTCCGATAAATTCCAAGTGTATCCACCACCAGTATTTACAAACTGAATAACAACGGTATCAATATCTTTGTGATACCTGGCAATGCTTGAGTATCCCGGCAATAATCCTGTATGTTCATATACATAAATGGATGAATATATTTCCTGTTCACCTTCATTAAATAGTGAACCGTCATTTAATGCTCGCAAGAATATTCCCGTATCTTCTGCTGTAGCCACCATTGAGCCGGCAGGGTTTATAAAATCATTATATTTTATATCAGCATCATAACCTTTGTAATATCCACTCATTACATCGTCTAAATCTACTTCACTTAGCAAACTATAAGTATTGTTAAGTTTAAGCGGAATCAAAATTTCACTCTTAATGTATTGGTGATGGCTATATCCCAATGTTTTATCAAGTATTTCACCTATCAATAAATAATTCGTATTTGAATAACTATATTTTTTATTTGGTTCAAAGTCAGCAGGCTTATCCAGTACCAAATCTAGTGTTTCCCTATTGCCTCTCGATATGTCTTCCCAATAGCCAGGGGTATCGGTAAAATTGGGAATTCCACTTCGGTGTTGCACCATTAATCTCAAAGTAATCTTATCTGCATTAGCAATCCTTCCTTCCAATTCCGGTAAGTAATCAGCGAGCGTTTTATCCAATGACAAACGTTTGTCTTTAACTAATTTGGCAGTTGCAACAGCTATATATAATTTGCTGATACTCGCAATTTTGAATAAGGCTTTCGGGTCGGCAGGTATTTTATTTTCTCGATTGTGCCAACCTGCTGCGTATAATTCTGGTTGCTTACCAGATTGGTCCACGTAGACAATCATTCCATCAAATCCATGACCGATTGCTTCATTTACTTGTTCTTTAATAGTATCAGGTAGTGGTAGAATCCAAGCTTTTACTAAAACCCATGGGACAAACATTAAAGACGTTACACCTGCAATAATAAATACTATTCTAAGTATGCGTTTTCTTTGTTTTTTTGTCATTACTATTTCAGGTCGGTGAATTTATTAATCGCTCTTATCGGTTTAACTAAACGTAGTGCAGAAGTAATGAAACTTTTCGTTTTCTTCTGGTCAACGAGCCAGAGCTTTTAAATATAGTACTTTATACTCTACTTGCTATCGCCATTGTTGTATGTAGTATTTATTGCCTCGCAAATATTATTTTCTTTATCAATACAATTTGTCCAAGATGATAGTAACTGTGTTCAATCAATCCATCAATATTTCTCTTGTAGGTTCCGTATTTAACATCCACAAATCCCTGATTTAATTTTTCATCAGGTAATTGCTCTATACATTTTGCCAGGTTTTCTGCATCTTCCCAAAATTTGGTCAAGAAGGATTTCCATTCACTTTTTGATTTTATTTCAGGAAAATCAAAACTGTATTTGTCTCTTATTTCAAGATTACCGCCATCAAAGACATTTTTGATTCCATTAACAAAGTAATGAACGTGTTGAGCTATTATTGCAATAGTATTTAAGGAATCAATTTTTGATACCGCAATTTTCCAATCTAAATTTTCCAATTGGTCCTTGTAATTGGTATTCGCTATCCAAGTCCCATTTATGATAATTTCTCTAAATCTATTAGCTAATTCTATTGTTTTTTTCATTCATTAAGATAATTTAATCATATTGCATACAACGGTTTAGACATGAATAGTATGGTAGAAAACTAGCGTTTGCTTTCCGCCACGTGCATGGCGAAATCATTTGGTTTTGTTTTTTTTCCCATTCAGTGCAAAATCTCAAAAATTTTTCGGACTTCATAATAATACTCAATCCCTGCAATTAAGCCCAAAGTCCGTATTGTTTATAGGGGTTCTTTTCTACTGGCTTTATGTTATAATTCTTGTTCATTATTTACTATTTCAAAACGCTTTCGATTTGATTTATATCTCCATCAATTAATTTTGGAATTTCTAAGCCTAATATCTTACACATTAATGGATAAAGATGAATGTTTTTTATCGAAGGTATTTCATAGCCATTTTTAAAGGCAGGACCATTCGCATAAAATATCCCATGCATTTCTTTGTATTTGCTATCATAACCATGCACTCCAAAGGTTGTAACACCCGCTTCAACAAGAGCGTCTTTGCGTCTTTGATTCCAAAAATGATAACCGTAGTCTGGTATTAATTGTATTGCACCCCAGTTTTTATTTTTTGGGATGTACTCAAAACCTGGTGTATTCTCAGTTTTATAAGCTTTGAAATTACTTTCCTTATGTCTTAAATACTGAAGTACAGAATCTATTTCACCATCTTTTTTAGGATGAATGTTTACTATTGTACCATTTTCAATCGTCATGAACAAGTCATCGTTTTCGATGGAATCTATGGGGATAACTTTGTTAGTAGACTGATTTCCCATGCCATGATCAGAAACTATTATAATATTCATAGGAAGTCCAGTTTCTGATACTCCTTTAAACAAATCGCCTAAATTTCTATCCAAATCAAATAACGCCTTTTTTAATTCCTCGTCATTAATACCATAATCGTGTCCAACTTTATCCATATCACCAAAATATAAAGTGATTAAATGCGGTCTGTTTTGCTCATTCAAGTTCAACCAATGTATTGTTTGATTAACTTTTTCATCATTTTTAACGCTATTATCAAATGTATAATAATACGTAGGTCTTATACCTTGAATATCTGCTTCTGTACCTACAAAGAAATAACTGGCAGTTACAATATTTGCCTTATTTGCCTCTACCCAAATCGGTGAGCCTCCATAAAAGCTTCCATCATCTGCCATCCCTGGGCTTCTTTTATTAAAGAGCGTGTCCTTCTTATAATCGTAAAAAATATTCCCTATTATTCCATGTTTTTCAGGATAAAGCCCAGTAGCAATGGTATAATGATTTGGAAAAGTCTTGGTAGGGAATGAGGGTATTAATGATTCTGCCTTAACACCTTTTTTAATGAATGCACTCAAATTTGGTGGCTGATATTTTTCTACATAATCCCATCTAAAACCATCAAGTGAAATTAAGATTAAATAAGGCTTTTCTTGAGTAGTTTTTGAATCTGTATTCGCATTGGAATTAGCCGGACTCACTATTTTTTTATTACAAGAATTCAATAAAATCATTCCAATAATAAAAACTGATGTAAGTAATACTTTTCGTTTTATCAATTCGGTTGACTTTTAGAGGTTGCAGGTAACTTGATTGTGTATGATTAGTTGACTGGTTTAGCAAATAAAAACCTAATAAAAATATGCAAGTATTTTTGTAAGTAGTCGAAAACCAAGCAATTAATTAAACATGTTGTTATGCTTTAGTTATTTTTTCTTTCAATTCAGATTCAACCAAATTCAATATCTCATTTGAGTAATCTAACATTTTAGCATACAATTTTAATCTATTAGTTTCAACACCTGTTTTCATAAAGAGTGGGTGTAAAATATTTGAATTTTGATATAAATTTGAAATTATTATATTCTGTTGTTCTCTATCTTCTTTAACCTTGCTTAAACCAATAGATTGTCTAAGTTTATTGTCTAAAAATAAGGTTTCAATTGATTTTAATTCATTATGTAGTGTATTTAGTAAATTTATAGATAGTGATTCATCTTCAAATCCTTGATTTATTTCTGCAGAAAATAAAGCTAATTTTGATTTAAGAGTTTCGCTTTTCAATATTTTTAAATCTCCACTTCCAACCATAGCTTGATAACCTCCCAAAATAGGTTCGGCTCTATAATAATTAAAAGCTCCATAGTAGATAAATCTACCAATAGAATCTCTCTTATATTGTACACTTTTTCTTTCAAAACATTCAATTAGTGATTTACAATTACCAATAACAAAGGTCTGTTTATCGACTATGTCTGAAAATATTTTTTTGTTCTCGATAAAGTCTTTTTGTAGCTTTTTAAGTATTAATAGTTCACTCTTTTCTTCTTTTTGTTTTTCATTCCAATTATTAATGCTCAATGCAATTAAAATTCCAATTACAACAAGGAAAATCTCACCTATAGCATATTTAAAATACTTTCTGGTTTTACCTTCTGAAAGTAAATTTTGTCTGATTTTTCTAAAGAATTTTATCATTGGTTAGCGGTTTGTCATAATTAAACACAACATGCTGATATATGAACAATTACACATATCCCTATTTTAAAAGTACTATAATTAGCAGGTAATTTAAAACCTACTTTTCAACATTTATAAACAACTAATTATAATATGCAATTGTTACCACCAAACCACAAAAAACTTCTCAAATTGCATATTGTTTTTCTTCATCCATACTAAAGGCGATTTTTGTTTAGCTAGTTGTAG
>CAXBHA010000168.1:0-5966 GCA_963974955.1 uncultured Yeosuana sp.
TACTAACAACTTACAGATTGCTTCGTTCCTCGCAATGACGTAAAACCACACTTTTCAGACAACCTCTTTTTAAATTCCAAAATAGTATGTGTTATTTAAACTGGAAGTTTTATGTCAACTCTTTAGATAATTTTTAAGATGATAATTTTGAAGTAGTATTTTTGTAAATTGCATTAATTTAAAGAATGCGTTAAAAAATATGGTTACCCTAAAACAACTGGCAAAAGAATTAAATGTTTCCATTTCCACTGTGTCAAAAGCACTTAATAACAGTGAAGAGATAGGTAAAGATACCATTAAACGTGTTAAAGAATTAGCAGAACTTTATAATTACAAGCCAAATAAAGTAGCCCTAAGTTTAAAACAAAATAAAACAAAGACCATAGGTGTCATTATCCCGGACGTTTTAAATTATTTTTTAGCAAAGGTTTTGTTTGGAATTGAGCGCGAAGCTACGGCACAAGGCTATAATATTATAACCTGTATCTCAAACGAATCCTTAGAAAAAGAAATTGGCAGCCTGCAGTTATTGGCGAATGGCAGTGTGGACGGATTTATTCTTGCTGTTGCCAAAGAAACCCAGGTTAAAAATGAAATAGCTCACTTTGTAAAGACCATTAATCAAGGGCTTCCCATTGTGATGTTTGATAGAGTTGCGAATGATGTGTTATGTGACAAAGTTATTGTAGATGATTTTGATGCCACCTACAGAGCAACAAAGAGTTTGCTTTTAGAGAACAGAAAAAACATAGCTTTTATAAGCAATATAAATGATTTAAGTGTTGGCAAACTTAGAGAAAAGGGTTATTTAAAGGCGATGTCTGAAGGCTTAAGCATGAAAGCACTGGTCTTGAAAATTAATAATCCCGAAGAATCCCCTAATAAAATAAAAGCGTTTTTTGAATTGAATAGAACTATTGATGGTGTCATTTCAGCCGATAATTCATCGGGCATTATTGCTATTAATACCGCTTTAAATTTAGGCTTTAAAGTGCCACAAGATATCTCAGTAATCGGTTATTCCAGTAAGGCCATATCAAATCATTCCATTCCTAGATTAACTATAATACGGCAACACGCAAAGGAAATTGGGGCCAATGCAGCACAGTTATTAATTAAACGCCTGCAAAATAAGTCTGTTGAGGCAGACGATTTTTCTACACGGATTATAAAAACAAGCCTGATCAAGAACGAATCTACCTTATAGTTGTTTGTTCTATTCGCTTATAATTCGATAAAAATATGCATTTTATCGAATAAATATGTTTTTTATCGATAAATATGTTTTCTATGGCATCATTTAACCTACATTTAGTGTTCTTAATAAGCGCCCAAATCGTTTCCCTAAGTTTGTTAAGATAGATTAATCCATTTAGTGACAGCTTATGTCACATCCCTCAAAATATATGTTATAAAATTCGATGCGCTTTCTGTGCATTCAATTTTAAATTGATTATCCATTTTTTCCCTCAACGAAGATTTTGAATTTAAAGTCTTGGTTAGTATTGAATTATTTAAAAAATTAGAGAAAAACTGTATAACCTTAAAATTGAATATATATGAAAACCCTAAAAATTACTTTAATCTTAGCCGTTTTGTTTGCAACCTTTACCTCTTGTACACAACAGGATTTAAACGAGGATACCGTATTGGTTACACCAGCCAACGATACAACTGCCTTTACTGGTGGTATTATTGATGGTGGTGGAAAGGTAACTGACTAATTTTATATCAAACCTTATATATTAAAAGCCCTTTACAAATTGTTGTAAAGGGCTTTTAAAATTTATAATTTAAAAAATTATAAATACATTTGAGGGAATGTTAAATAAGCTGTACTAATTGAATTATAAAATAGTTTATATTCTCGCGATATTTGTTTTTAATCAAATGTCCTCTCAAAACATGAGCACTAAAGCTATTATAGATAGCATTACGATTTACAGACAATATTCAAAAGACAAAAATTCATATTCAAACCAATTGCGATTGTCTTTTGCTCAAAGAGCTCGTTTACTATCCATTAATTTACAGAATGACACAATAATCATAAATTCTAATAGACGACTTTCTACCGTTTATTGGGAATTGTCACAAACCAATGCTTTTAAAAGCATTAATTTAGAAAACCTAAAATTGTCTAATAGAATAGGGGATTCATCATCATTAGCAAAGGCAAACTATAATATTGGGTTGTTTTATCGATATGAAGAATTATTGTCTGATAGTGCTTATTATTATTATCACAAGGCAGAAAAAATATACAGGCAATTAAAAAATAAAGTTGAAACTGCTAGGACAATATTAGAGATTGCCATCATACAAAAAAATGAAAAGGATTTTATTGGTAGCGAGGTTGCATCCATTGAAGCTATTTCGCTTTTAGACTCATTTGACGACACAAACGATGTTATTGGAATTAAAACCGATTTATATAATAACCTTGGAGCTGTTTTTGAACAATTAGAGCAGTATGACGAAGCTATTAAATACCATAAAAAAGCCATAAAGTTAAAAAGAAAGTTAGAAGGCGATAATCGAGCCACAATTGTGAATTCAAAAAATAATTTAGCGTCCGCTTATAAAAATTCTGGGCAATACGATTTGGCAATAAAATATTATAATGAAATTTTAGCCAATAAGAACCTAATCAACGAACGGCCAGATGTTTATGCCTTGGTGCTGGATAATTATGCAAATGTTTTATACTTATCAAAAAAATATAATCAGCTCCCAAAGCTCTATTTAAAAGCCTTAAGAATATGTGATAGCTTGGGCGGTAGTGAAGCCAGTTATAATTCTATAATTATCAATCAGCATCTCGCGCAATATTATAACGATCAAAACAAAAAGGACTCCGCAAAATATTATGCCTACAGGGCCAAAGATGTATCAGAACAGTACCATAATGACGATTTATTAAAATCGTTGCTGCTGCTGTCAAGAATTGAAGAGGACAGTTTGGCAGTTAAACATTACAATGCCTATATAAAACTGAGCGATAGCTTAATAAAAAACGAACGGACCATACGGAACAGGTTTGCAAGAATTCGTTTTGAGACGAAAGAAATTGAGCAAAAAAACATTCAATTTGCGCGTGAAAAGATGTGGCTTATCATTATTTCTGTTATTGTGACGATAACTGCTCTTTTAATTTTTATAGTTATTGTCCAACGTTCAAAAAACAATGAATTAAAATTTGTTCAAAAACAGCAAGAGACCAATGAGGAAATTTATAACCTTATGCTTTCTCAGCAAGAAAATATTGAAGAAGCAAGAACCATGGAAAAACGGCATATTTCGCAAGAATTGCACGATGGCATTTTAGGGCGATTATTTGGCACTCGCTTAAGTTTGGACAGTTTAAATTTGGGCACCAGTAAAGAAGCAATTGCAACCAGAGGACGATACATTCAAGACTTGAAGCTCATTGAAGAAGATATTAGAAAAGTATCTCACGAGTTAAATACAGATTTTATCTCGGGATCTGGTTTCTTGGATATTATAAAAACACTTTTAGAAACCCAAGCAGAAGCATATAATTTAAAATATACTTTTAATTATAATGATTCCATTAATTGGGAGGACATATCCAATAAAAATAAAATTCATATCTATAGAATAATACAAGAATCCATCCATAATATCTACAAACATGCCAATGCGACTGTATTGAAAATTAGTTTTGAACTTAAAAAAAATGTAATTTGCTTAACGATTGCAGATGATGGTGCTGGTTTTAATGTTAATAAAACAAAAAACGGCATAGGGTTGAAAAATATCTATGCCCGAGTTAAAGAAATTAATGGTGAGGTAATTATAACTTCTAAAAAAGAGATAGGAACGACTGTTAAAATAAATGTCCCAATTTAACTTTTAAAAACCATGCAAGAGACAATTAGAATTTTAATGATTGATGACCACCCTATGATTATTGAGGGCTACCAAAACACATTGTTATTTACAAAAAAAGAAAATCAGGTTTTACAAATAGATATTGCCAATAATTGTGATGAAGCCGTTTTTTTAATGGATGAATCTGTCAAAAACAATAGGTTCTATGGCGTATTGTTTGTGGACATAAGTTTGCCACCTTCTAAAGATGGTAAAATGAATTCGGGAGAAGATCTAGCCATTTATGCGCGCCATATATTACCAAAGGCTAGAATTATTATATTGACCATGTTTGATGAGTCCTATAGAATTCACAATATCATACAAACAATCAATCCTGAAGGGTTTTTAATAAAAAGCGATTTAACATCGAGTGAGCTTGCCAGTGCGTTTCAAGCGGTGCTTCACAATCCGCCATTTTATAGTGGCACCGTAAATAGTCATTTAAGAAAAACCAATGAAAGTGATATTGTTATTGACGATAAAAACAGAAAAATATTGTATTTGTTATCACAAGGCGCAAAAAATAAAAGCCTTGCGACACATTTAAATATTTCTGTAAGTGCCATTGAAAAACGAAAAAAGCAATTGAGGGACATTTTTTTAATTGATGATGGTCAAGATGAAACACTTATTAATGAGGCCAGAAAAAAAGGCTTTATACTTTAAGTCACTATTTTTCCCTTTGAAAACCCTTATGAATACTGTCAACAATTAATTATTTTTTCTAACTGAGGATTTGCCACACTTTGAAGTCAAAATAATATTATAATTTTGTGGGGTCAACATACAATAAATTAATCCCTCAATTTTTGTTGATAATAGCAATTTACATTGACCCTGCAGATGTGAGAGACCTGCGGGGTTCTTCTTTTTATATAGTTGACTATATAGTTGACCATGATTTTATAAAGAGAATAAGGCACTTTTGTATTCCCAAAGGATTTTAATAAAGATGCCAAAATAAATGATTGCTACAATAAATTTTATAAATGTAGACGCCAAAAAACCAACAAATGAACCAATAGCTGCTTTAAAGGCAGATTTCGAATCGTTTTTGTTTAATAGTTCCCCAATAAAAGCACCCAAAAAAGGACCGATAACAATACCTCCAGGAATGGGGCTTAGCAAACCAACAATAAGGCCAATGCTCGTGCCAATCATTCCGGCTTTACTGCCCCCAAACGTTTTGGTTCCAACGGCTGGAATAATGTAATCTAATAAAAATATGGCAACAGCAATTATAAATGTAACAATGATCATTGTGAGATTCATTGGAACCGCGTTGGTTAAATAAAGCAGTAATAATCCAATCCAGCTAAGTGGAGGGCCAGGTAAAATAGGCAATAAACTTCCAAGCAACCCGAGGATTATAAATAAGGCAGAAATGATAACTAATAGAATGTCCATAGAATCGTTTTAATAATATGTGAGCGTGTCAAAGTTAAATGTTTCTTTACAACATATAAATAACAGGAATTTAGTTTTTAAGTCTTTGAAAAACTAAAAAAATCGTACTTTTCAACATTAGTTTTAATTCATGAGGCGAATTTGTGTTTTTATGTTTTTTATCTTGCTCATGTCCTGCGAGTATTTTAATGCGAAGAAAACATCGTCTGATGCCATTTTACAAGAAGAGCTTCAGACCTTTAATTGGAATGACGTAGATGAATATCCGTCTTTTTCAGTCTGTGATTCTTCAGCTACAAAACAGCAAAGAAAACAGTGTTTTGAAATTACCTTGACCACCTATATCACAAACTTTTTACAAAGAGATACCATTGTTGTTACTCAAAATATTGAAGACACCATCAATTTGCAACTTCAAATTTCAGATAAAGGCGTCTTATCCTTGGTGGATGTCAAAATAGATTCTATTACATATAAGGAAATCCCGAATATCAAAGAAATATTAGCACAAAGCCTGGATTCACTGCCTAAAATATTTCCGGCTTTAAAACGCGGGCAACAGGTAAAAACCGAATTTAAATTACCTATCATTATTCATGTAAATTAATTGAATGTCCGTATTCATTCATAATGCCATTTTTGTCATTCAGAATGGAGTGAAA
>CAXBHA010000169.1:0-5961 GCA_963974955.1 uncultured Yeosuana sp.
TTTATAATCAAACAAAAAACTAAAAACAGAATCGCCATAAATTTGTTTAAAACCTTCTTTTAATTTTTTTAAGCTTAATCCTATTTCATCGGCTAATTCCTGCAGGCTAGGTGGCTCCGCCAATTTTGATATAATAATGTCTTTGGCTTTTCTTATTTTGATCACATTGGTCTCATCAGCTAAAAACGGGCACTGTTCAATATTATTGGTATCCTCATTTCTATTAAAATATAAACTTAAAATTTCATAGGCTTTTCCTTTAAAATATAATGGCTTTATAGATTGATTAAGGTTGAAGTTAATGAACTGATTTAATACAATCGCCATCGAGGGTGAAATTTCAGCATCCTTATAATATTTTTTTTCTTTATTATCGTCATTCAAAAACGATATAAAATTTGCTTCTAATGAAAACAATAAATGAAATTTTTTGATTGAAATTAAAACAGAAACCACCCAAGAATTAGGGTTTAAATCCATATTGATAGGCAAACTACGTTGTGGATTATAAAGTAATAACGAATTTCCTTCAAGAATGTTTAAAACATAGGCGCCCTTGTTAAAAACAAATTTGCTTAACCCTTTTATGCAAAAATGAAACTGAATAAAATCGTTATGCACATCTCGCTGTAAATTTTGAGTATTATTGTCATCATTTTTATAGGTTAAAACAAAAAAACCTTCTTCAACAATAGTTTCTTCAAAATACCTTTCAGCGACATTTTTATTATTATTCTGTCCAATAGATGAGTTTGTGTTATTTAAATCCATTCTAAACTAATTCTTTGAAAGTTCCATATATTGCTGTAAAAATATGATAAATATCATATAATATTAAAAAAAACGCATAAAAACCTACTATCGATACTAAAAGTTCTTTTTGCGTTGTTTTTTTTCATTTTAGCTACATACATTTGTTTAAGAAATTTGAAATTCAGCTATGCAGCAATATAATATATCTAAGAGTAGCTCCTTTTATGCGATAGGTTTAAGCTACAAAAAAGCTGATGCCGACATTAGAGGTCGTTTTAGTTTAGATGAGAAATCTAAAACTACGTTGCTTACTCAAGCTCAAGAAACAGGCATCGAAAGTTTAATCGTTACGTCTACATGTAATAGAACAGAAATTTATGGATTTTCTCAACACCCGTTTCAACTTATAAAATTACTTTGTGATAACACAAAAGGAACCGTTGATGACTTTCAAGAAGTTGCATATGTCTATAAAAACAAAGATGCTATTTCTCATTTGTTTCGAGTTGGATCTGGTTTAGACAGCCAAATTTTAGGTGATTTTGAAATTATCAGTCAGTTAAAAAACAGTGCCGTTCTTTCAAAAAAGAGGGGCTTATTAAATCCATTTATGGAACGTCTTGTTAATGCTGTTATTCAAGCCAGTAAACGTATTAAAACGGAAACTGAAATTTCGTCTGGAGCGACTTCGGTATCCTTTGCTTCTGTGCAATATATTTTTAATACAGTTGAAGATGTTTCTAATAAAAACATACTTCTTTTCGGTACTGGGAAAATAGGAAGGAATACTTGTGAAAATTTAGTAAAACATACAAAAAACGACCGTATAACTCTTATTAACAGAACTAAAAACACAGCAGAGCGCATCGCTGGAAAATTCAATTTAATAGTTAAGGATTATACTAATTTACAGGAAGAGATTAGCAACTCCGATATTTTAATTGTTGCGACAGGTGCCCAAAGACCCACAATCGACAAACACCTGATCCAATCGAATAAATCATTATTAATATTAGACCTCTCCATTCCTAAAAACGTACATGAAAACGTAAAAGATTTACCAAATGTTATGCTGATTCATTTAGACGATTTATCTAAAATGACAGACGAGACCCATGAAAAAAGAAGAGAGTCCATTCCATTTGCAGAATCTATAATTGAAGAGGTTAGAACTGATTTTAATAACTGGCTGGAAACCAGAAAGTTCGCCCCTACTATTAAAGCTTTAAAAAATAAATTGCTCGATTTTAAAAATGTCGAATTAGAGACACAGCGCAAAAAAAGTGCCTCATTTAATGAAGAACAAGCAGAACTAATTAGCAATAATCTTATTCAAAAAATAACCAATCACTTTGCACATCACTTAAAGGACGATACTATTTCTACAGATGACAGCCTTGAGCTTATAAAAAAAGTGTTCCAATTAGAAACTTTAATCGATGTCTAAAATTATACGAATTGGTACCCGCGATAGCGAATTGGCACTATGGCAAGCTAAAACTGTACAACAACAACTTGAAAATTTAGGCCACAAAACAGAAATAGTTCCTGTAAAATCAACTGGGGATTTAGTTTTAGATAAACCTTTATATGAATTAGGTATCACGGGCATTTTTACAAGGACCTTGGATATTGCCATGTTAAATTATGATATTGATATCGCTGTTCATTCCCTAAAAGATGTGCCAACTATATTACCAAATGGCATTATTCAAGCAGCTGTTTTAAAGCGCGGAAACATAAATGACACCTTGGTTTTTAAAAATAACGAAGAATTTTTAGCACAAAAAAATGCTGTCATTGCCACAGGTAGTTTGCGTCGTCGTGCACAATGGCTTAGTAGATATCCTACCCATACTATTGTTGATTTACGTGGAAACATGAATTCCCGAATGCAAAAATTACAAGACAATGAAGATTGGAATGGAGCCATTTTTGCCGCAGCTGGTTTAGGTAGAATTGGACTAAGACCAGAAGAAGCCATCAATTTAAGTTGGATGATTCCTGCACCTGCACAAGGTGCCGTGATGATTACAACTTTAAAGGAAAATGAATATGCCGTAACCGCCTGTGCGGAATTGAACCATGAAGAAACCGAGATTTGCACACGTATAGAACGTGAATTTTTAAATCGTTTAGAAGGCGGATGTACGGCTCCAATAGGAGCTATCGCTCAAATAAAAAATGAAGAAGTCACTTTCAAGGGTGTTTTATTGAGCAAAGATGGATCTAAAAAAATTGAAGTCAGCCGTGTTGAAAAACTAGGAGCACACCATAATATTGCTAAATATTGTGCTGAATTTGTAATAGAACGAGGTGGCAAACGTCTTATGGATGAAATGCAAAGAACGGATAAACAAATCAATGTTTATTCTACCAAAGCATTAACCGAAGGGCAACGATATTTAATAAGTGGTAATATAAATGCAGATAGTTCCGATTTTATTAAAATAAGCCTCAACAGAATTCCAAAAACTATTTTAAGATCGACCCTTAAAAATGTTATAATAACAAGTAAAAATGCTGTTGAATCACTTGTGACAAATTTTTCAGCAGAAGAATTGCAATTCAAAAATATTTATTGCGTGGGCAGAAGAACCAAACAATTAATTGAACAAAAAATTGGGAACGTTACCCATTCTGAAAACAGCGCTAAAAAATTAGCAGACTATTTGGTAGAATATATAGAAGGAACGGAAATCACCTATTTCTGTAGCAATTTGCGTTTAGACGATTTATCACGGATTTTAGAAAAAAACAATATTACGGTTCATGAAGTAGAAGCCTATAAAACGGTTTATTCTTCAGTGAAAGTGGATGACACAGCAGAGGGCGTTATGTTTTATAGTCCATCAACAGTACAAAGTTATATACAACAAAATAAAGGAAATAAAATAGCTTTTTGCATTGGAGACACTACGGCTGATGAAGCAAAAAAACACTTTAAAGATGTTAGAATTGCTAAAGTCCCCACTGTTGAAAGTGTGATTGAATTAGTGAATGAGCATTATGCTCTATCCGTGTCATTACGAGGAACGAAGTGACGTGGTAATCCCTTCAAACAAATAGATTGCCACAGCAAACACGTTTGCTTCGCAATGACATAAAATTTTAATTAAAAAACAGCCAACAACAAAATATGATAAAAAACGATTTATTTTTAAAAGCTTTAAAAGGGGAAACTGTTGAGCGCCCACCTGTTTGGATGATGCGTCAAGCAGGACGTTATTTACCAGAATTTATAGCCTTAAGAGAAAAATATGATTTCTTTACGCGTTGCAGAACTCCTGAGATAGCAAGTGAAATAACAGTGCAACCCATTCGTAGGTTCGGAATGGATGCTGCTATACTGTTTAGTGATATATTGGTTATTCCTCAAGCCATGAATATTGAAGTGGAAATGAAACCTAATTTTGGCCCATATCTCCCAAACCCAGTTCGTGACCAAAAAGGCGTTGACAAAGTTATTGTTCCAGATGTTCATGTAGAATTGGATTATGTGATGCAAGCTATAAAAGCAACCAAAGAACTATTAAATGAAGAAGTGCCTTTAATTGGTTTTGCAGGTTCTCCTTGGACCATTTTATGCTACGTTGTTCAAGGTCAAGGGAGCAAAACATTTGATAAAACAAAAGAGTTTTGTTTCACAAATCCTGTTGCAGCACATCAATTGCTACAAAAAATCACAGACACTACAATTGCCTATTTAAAAGCAAAAGTTGTGGCTGGCGTCAATGCGGTACAAATATTCGATTCATGGGGTGGCATGTTATCACCCGTTGATTATCAAGAGTTTTCGTGGCACTATATCAATCAAATTATTGAGGCTTTAAAGAATGATGCCCCTGTAATTGCCTTCGGGAAAGGCTGTTGGTTTGCGCTTGGCGACATGGCAAAATCAAACGCTTCTGCTTTAGGAATTGACTGGACTTGTTCTCCCAAAAACGCACGCTATTTAACAGGTGGAAACATAACCCTTCAAGGAAATTTTGATCCAGCACGGTTATTATCGCCACCGTCAGATATAAAAAAGATGGTACATCAAATGATACGAGAGTTTGGTAAAGATAAATACATAGTAAATCTAGGTCATGGTATTCTTCCCAATATTCCTTTAGAAAATGCAAAAGCATTTATTGATGCCGTGAAAGAATATAAAGATTAACTTAAGCTACAGTATTACAATAGGTTAGCGTTGATTTTTTTCTTGTTTTTTCAACGCTGTTAATATTGTTTTGATTTCATAGATAAAACCCTGAAATCATTTAAATGGATTAAAAACTGGAGATTATATTAGAATGAATTATAACTCAAACACGTTTTATATTGAACCTTTAAAATTTGATGACGCTCTTAATCTTAATAAATTATTGGTATCAAATACAGAGCGTTTTAAACGCTACCTTCCAAAAACATTGTCTGAAAACAGAACGTTTCAAAGTACAAAAGCCTATATTATTAAACGTGAAGAGGTAATGAAATCCAAATTGGAATACACCTTTACCATTAAAGACAAAACCTCAAAGACGATTGCTGGTATAATTATTATAAAAGCTATTGATTGGGAAACTAAAAAAGGAGAATTTGCCTACTGTTTAGGAGAATCTTTTGAGGGTAACGGCTGGATGAGTGAAGCCATACTAGCGACTTCAAAATTCGCATTTCAAAAATTAAGGCTTGAAAAGCTTCAAATTATTTCCCATAAAACCAACATTGCCAGCATTAAAGTGGCAGAAAAAAATAATTTTGTTTGGCAAAAAACTTTAAAACAGGAATTTACACCAACTGGTGAACAGCCTTTGGATATGGAATTATATGAATTAGTTTATGAAGGATAAATTTTATCAATACATACAAACATTACAAGACACCATCACATCTAAATTAGAAACTGTTGATGGAAAAGCAATATTTAAAGAAGATATTTGGAAACGTCCTGAAGGTGGCGGGGGAAGAACTCGAGTTATTGAAAATGGAGCTGTTTTTGAAAAAGGCGGGGTCAATATTTCTGCAGTTCATGGCAAATTACCAGAAACAATGCAAACGTATTTTGGTGTAAAAGACGCTAATTTTTTTGCTTGTGGATTAAGTTTAGTACTACACCCTAAAAATCCTATGGTTCCTACTGTCCATGCCAATTGGCGCTATTTTGAAATGTATAACCAAAACGGACAATTAGTAGATAGTTGGTTTGGTGGTGGACAAGAT
>CAXBHA010000170.1:0-5961 GCA_963974955.1 uncultured Yeosuana sp.
TTAGGTGTTGGAATTTGTAATATTTCCAAGGGATTGATGCTTTTTATTAATGTAAATCCGCCAAAAATAGCAGGAGCCAAATTGTCGGCATGTTCACACTTGCTGGCAACAGCCTCGCCTTTTATAGCAAAATTGGTAAGTTGCGTCTTGTTATAAGGTCTTCCTAATAACTCATTTATAGCAAATACACTACCCGCAGCACTTGCCGCACTACTACCAATACCCCTGCCCGGTTTAATGTTTTTGTAGATTTCAATTTCGAAACCACAATCAGGATTTGCATCTTGGATAAGTGCTAACGCAGACACCCCGGCTACATTTTTTTCTGCATCAAAAGGCAAATCAAATCCCTCGATTTTAGTAATGTATATTCCTTTAGACTTGGTTTTTCTAACAATCATTTCATCACCAATATGGTCCAAACAAAAGCCGAGTACATCAAAACCACAAGAAACGTTTGCAACCGTTGCAGGTGAAAATATTTTAATTTCGTTTTTCATTAGTTTCTTTTTTACGTCATTGCGAACTTAGTGAAGCAATTTCACCGTTTAAATCTCTTTTCATAAGATTACTTCAGTCGTCCAGACAGCTATCAGGATTCCTTCGTAATGACGAATATTTTAATTGTTTCCTATGCGTATAATATCCGCAAATAAACCAGAGGCCGTTACATCTGCTCCAGCACCAGCACCTTTAATAATCATTGGTTGTTCGGGATAACGATGTGTGTAAAACATCACAATATTATCTTTTCCTTTTAAATTGTAAAAGGGGTGTCCTTCAGGAATTTCTTTAAGACCAACCTGTGCTTTTCCATCATTCAATTCTGCAACATACTTTAATTGGCAATTTTTTGCTTTTGCAGATGCATATAATTTTTGAAAATGTGTTTCATCAGTAATAAGCGATTTATAAAAATCAGCTACCGAATCAGTTTCTAAATTAGCTTTTGTTAAAAAAGAGGTGTTATGAATATCTTCGAGATTCATTGCCATCCCGCTTTCTCGGGCTAAAATTAATATTTTTCTGGCCACATCTACACCGCTTAAATCAATTCTTGGGTCTGGTTCCGTATACCCTTCACTTTGGGCTTGTTTTACCACATCGTGGAATGTTGTAGATTCATCAAAATTATTGAACACAAAATTTAAACTTCCAGATAGAACAGCTTGCACCGTTGTAATTTTATCCCCCGAAGCAATTAAATTATTTAGCGTATCAATAATTGGTAAACCCGCACCAACATTAGTTTCAAATAGAAATGGCGCATTGTATTTTAGCGATAGGCGTTTTAATAAACCATAGTGCTCAAAATCACTTGAGCAGGCAATTTTATTACATGCTACCACACCTATACTTTGACGTAAATATTTGGGATATAAGTTGGCAACATCACTATTGGCAGTCACATCAACAAAAATGCTATTTCGTAGATTTAGTTTTTTTACCATATCAAAAAAACCTGTCAGCGACGCTTTTTCAGCTTCCTTTAATTGGTCTTTCCAAGTATTTAAATCAATGCCTTCTTCATTAAAATACATGGTTCTGGAATTTGAAATTCCAGCAATTCGCAAATTGATTTTCAGGTTGTCCTTTAAATATTTTTTTTGTTGTTTTATTTGTTCAACAAGTTTTTCGCCCACATTCCCAACGCCTGTAATAAATACATTGAGTTGTTTTGTTTTTGTTTCAAAAAATTGTTCATGAAGTGTATTCAGGGCTTTTTTTACATCACTTTGTAAAATAACGGCAGATATGTTCTTTTCTGAAGCACCTTGTGCGATAGCCCTGATATTAATATTGTTTTTACCTAAGGCACTAAACATTTTACCGCTAATACCTTGATGGTTTTTCATATTGTCGCCTACTAGCGCAATAATGGACAACTCTGTTTCAACAATTATCGGATCAATTTTATGAATGGCTATTTCATTTTCAAAGGCAGCATCAATGGCGTTTTTTGCGATATGGGCATCTTGTTCATCAATACCTAAACAAATCGAATGTTCTGAAGACGCTTGTGTAATAAAAATAACATTTATTTTTTCTTGTGCCAAGGTTTCAAATAATCTTTTGGAAAAACCCGGAATACCCACCATGCCATTGCCTTGCAACGTTAACAACGCGATATTGCTAATATTGCTTATTCCTTTAACAGCTGTTGTAGATTGCGTTTCTTCATTGGAAATTATGGTTCCAAGAGCGTCTGGCTCCAAGGTGTTTTTTATATGAATGGGAATATTTAAATTTAAAACAGGCTGAACGGTTGGCGGATATAACACTTTTGCTCCAAAATGTGATAATTCCATAGCTTCTTGATAGGAAAGTCTTTCAATAGGATATGCCTGTTTTACCAACTTAGGATTCGTAGTAAACATACCACTGACATCCGTCCAAATTTCCAATTGTTCCACCCTTAATGCCGCTGCCACAATAGAAGCCGTAAAATCTGAGCCACCCCTGCCAAGAGTAGTTTGCTCGCCGGTTTTTGATTTGGATATAAAACCGGGAAGAATCGTAATTTTTTCTTTAGCCGTGTTGAAATAGTCTTTAATATTCTTATTGGTAACGATGTAATCAACTTCGGCTTTTGTAAAATTTGAATTGGTTACAATTAATTCGTGAGAATTTTTAAGTTGTGCTGAAATCTTCCTACTTTTCATGGTTTCAACAATAATATAAGAAGATAATAATTCTCCAAAACTCATTAGTTTGTCTGATGTTTTTGGTGATAATTCGTTTATAAGAAAAATACCATCCAGCAAACTCTTTAAATCATTTAGCTTCGAATTAACCGCTTCAAGAACTTGGGTATTCTGAGTTGGAATTAAAGTTCCAATAATATTTATATGAATATTTTTAATGGTATTAAACATATCTATATATGAAACATCTTTATTCTTTGATAAGTTTCCTGCTAAAAGGAGTTTGTCGGTAATGCCTCCAACAGCCGAAACAACACAAATAATTGACTTTTTTGCAGAATTTGCAATTAAGATATTTATGACGCTATTGATGTTTTTTGCAGAACCTACCGATGTTCCGCCAAATTTTAAAACCTTCATTTTTGAATGAATTGAGAATTGAAAATATATTTTAAGTGGTTGCAATTATAAAAATTACAAAGATAGTCGGAAGAATATAAATTTAACAACCCCCAAGGGTCGTATTTATAGTAGTTGTCACAAAATTAGAAACACACGCTTTAGATAAAGAGTAAACAAACAAGTTCAAATTATGTTCTAAATGATTCATTTTTTTGTAATAAACATTTCAAATGTATTACTTTTAAACTAATAAAAAAACAAATTGTAATTTTTTGATGAATTCTTATCAAGAGTCCGATTTTATTCAAAAAAAACGATTTATTGTGATAAGAATTTTATAATTGATAATGAGTTGTATTTAAGAACAATCCCATGTTATTTTAATGAATTTCAACGAAAATCTTGACAGATGCAAATATTCTCCAAAGAACAAATTTACGAAGGCGATGCTTTAACCATCCAGCGTCAAAATATTAGTTCTACCGATTTGATGGAACGTGCAGGTGAACAACTGTTTAATTGGATGCATTTGCGAATGCAAGGCGTGCAAGTGCCTATTCATGTTTTTTGTGGTATAGGTAACAATGGAGGTGATGGTTTGGTTTTAGCAAGGCATTTAATTTTGGCAGGATACACCGTAAAATCCTATGTTGTTAATTACAGTGACAAACGATCAAAAGACTTTTTAATTAATTATGATCGGATAAAAAACGTGACAAATGATTGGCCTATTCTTTTAAATGACACTGATGATCCCCCAGAAATATCACAAGAAGATATTGTAGTGGACGCTGTTTTTGGTATTGGGTTAAATAGACCGGTCATTGATTGGGTTCAATTACTATTTCAGCATTTTAAAAACTCTAAAGCCTTTACGTTATCCATAGATTTGCCATCTGGATTATATCTAGATAAAGCACCCGAAAATGAAAAGGGGATTGTTTGGGCATCGTATACCTTATGTTTTACATCTCCAAAATTGATTTTTCTACTCCCCGAAACAGCAAAATTTACTATTCAATGGGAAGTAATAGATATAGGATTGGATCAAGAATTTTTGTTTAGCACAAAAGCAGATGCAAACGTTATTGGAAAAATTGATGTACAGGCCATGTATAAACCAAGAGACACCTTTTCTCATAAAGGACATTTTGGACATTGCCTTGTAATTGGTGGGAGCTATGGTAAAGTAGGAGCCGTAACTTTGGCAAGTAGAGCAGCTCTTTCTGCTGGTGCAGGATTAATAACCGCATATATTCCAAAATGTGGCTATACGGCTTTGCAAGCATCATTTCCTGAGGCCATGGTGATTACAGATGGTAATGAAGAGTATATTGCTGATATTGATTTTGATATAAAACCAACCGTTATTGCTTTTGGGATAGGTGTTGGAACAAACCCTAAAACAATTACAGCTTTTAAAACCTTTTTAAAAACGAATAAAACAGCGCTTGTCATTGATGCTGATGGAATCAATATCTTATCAAAAAATAAATCATTTTTAAAATTATTACCAAAAAAAACGGTTTTAACACCACATCCAAAGGAATTGGAACGATTAATAGGGAAGTGGACTGATGATTTTGATAAATTGAAAAAAGTAAAAGCATTTTCAAAAAAGCACAATCTAATCATTGTGATAAAAGGGGCGAATACCATAACGGTTTTTGATGATATTTTATATATAAACTCAACAGGAAATCCAGGTATGGCCACTGCCGGTAGTGGTGATGTATTAACTGGAATTATTACAGGCTTGATTTCACAAGGCTATGATGCTTTGTCTGCCACTGTATTCGGCGTTTATTTACATGGTAAATCGGCAGATATTGCCATTGAGGATTATGGATATCAAAGCTTAATTGCCAGCCATGTTATAGACTATTTGGGCGCGGCTTATATAGATTTGTTTAAAGCACAAGAAACCAGCTCAGATAAAGAAGTTAAAAATGAACCATAAAAAAAGCTGCATACAGCAGCTTTTTAAAATTATAGTTTTATTTTAAATTTAAATATCTAAGCTCTTAAATAATTCGATTAATTTTTCGCTTGAAGGTCTAGGGGCATCAGGATTTACGATATGGCCTTCTGGATCTATTAGTAAAAATCTTGGAATTCCTTGTATTTTATAATCTACAACAAATTGAGATTGCCACCCATTAGGAGCAAAGAGTTGAATCCCACCTAATTCTTTATCTGCGACCATCGCTTTCCAATCTTCTTTTGCCTTATCCCAAGATCCACCATGCGATCTGTCATCATCAATAGAAATACTCACAAATTGAATATTTTTTCCGCGATAGACCTCTTCAAGCTTCTTTAAAGAGGGTATTTCGGCTTTACAAGGACCGCACCAAGTAGCCCAAATGTCTATATAAACATATTTACCTAATAGATCTTTAAGCGATAGTTGTCCGCCAGCATAGTTCTCATAATTTTCAAAAGCAGGCGAATCCATGCCTTCTCCTAGTTGTTGCTTTAATTCAATTGAACCTGCAATATAGTTTTTATACATATTTAGCATGGGCTCTAAGTTTTTTACTGCATTGTTGGTTATTAGTGTATCAATAAATTTATTGCTTGTGTAAAACGTATTTAATTGACTTTTTATTGAATTCAATTCAGAATCCAAAGAAGGTAGGTCAAGGCTTGCAAGTTTGTCCATATCTAATAATTTCTCTTCTAAAAGAGCTCGTTCAGCTAAAAAGTTACTGTTTTCTGAACCAATTCCTGAATACTTTATAGTTTCGTCAAAGCTCTTGGCGTCAACAGATAAATCTAAATCATAGCCATTTTTTAAAAACATTCCTGTTGATTCACTACCATCAAATAGGTTATAAATCCCTGGTTCTACTATAAGGGTATCTTTAAAAGTACCATCTTCATTAACTTTTAGGGTTTTGCTATACGTTCG
>CAXBHA010000171.1:0-5960 GCA_963974955.1 uncultured Yeosuana sp.
AACTGGCAACACGTCTGGTTTTGGTCCAGAAGAGTCTAGGTTCGAGCCCTAGTAGGCCAACAAAGTTGTAAATCCTGACCATTCATTTGGTTAGGATTTTTCTTTTCTTCAAGAATTCAATCAGGGCGATAAGTTTATGCTGATCCTTTCGACTTCGCTCAAGATAAACTCCGTCGAAGTGACCCCTAGCAGGCCAACAAAAAGCTCAATTATTTTATTCTAGAGTTGAGACTTTTTTTTTGACAGCTTATAATTTTATCAAAAGGATTAGTCAATTTTAAAGGTTATTACTGGGCGTTTGGCGTGGTTAACCAAATCCTCACTAATACTGCCATTAAAAAAGTGTGAAAGACCTTGTCTTCCATGGGTACACATACCAATGAGGTCGGCTGTAATGGATTGTGAAAAATTCATAATGCCTTTTTCTACGGTTAAATCGTTGTAAATATTGATGGAATAGTTTTGTAAACCAGAGGCCTTTGCAAATGCTTTCATGCGGCTTTCAGCTTCATTGGTTGTTATAAAATCGTTAGCCGTATTAACTAAGAGCAAGTGTATTTTAGCATCAAACAGCTCAGCAAAGCGTAGCGCTTTTTTAAAAGGCCCTTTGTATAAATCGTTAAAATTTGAAGCGAACACGAAATGGTCCACATTAAAAACAGGATGTTCCTTTTTAACCACCAAAACGGGTACTTCGGAGGTGCGTACTACTTTTTCGGTATTGGAACCTATAAGCATTTCCCTAAAACCATTGGCGCCATGAGATCCCATGACAATTAGATCTATAGCATGCTTTTTACAAACTTGGTACACCCCTTTAAAAGTTTCATGAAATTCCACAGTTTCATGCACATTGATGCCTTTTAGATAATCTTTTACGAGTAGTGCTTCAAAATGTTTATGCGCCAGTTTCATAAAATACATAGCCTCTGGTAGGTTTGAAAAAGAACTTAAGGGGTCAACTGTATTTAAAGGTAATTCTAACGTGTGAATCAAATAAAGTTCACAATGGTGTGTTTTTGCTAATTGAGCCGCGACTTTTAAGGCGTTTTCAGCTTGTTCGGAAAAATCGGTGGGGACCAGTATTTTTTTCATGTATAATTTGGTGTTTCGAAGTTAAATTTATGAATATTACTTTAAAAATCAATTAAAAAAGCATATATTTGCGCCGTTGAAAGGCAAAATCAAGAAAATGAGGGGACAGAAAGTCCCCTCTTTTTATAATAAAAAATGTTCAAGGCCACAGTTAAAAACTTACTCAATAGGGCATTCGAAGAACGGACAGATTTGTTTCTTTTAGAGATGACTATTTCCGATGATAATCGGATAAAAATCATTATCGATGGAGATAACGGTGTTAGTGTCGAAGATTGTATGTTTATAAGTAGAGCTATTGAGCATAATCTTGACAGGGAAGAAGTTGATTTTGCTTTAGAAGTTGCCTCGGCAGGAGCATCTTCACCTATTGTTGATAAAAGACAGTATTATAAAAATATTGGAAGAAATCTAGAGGTTAAAACAGCCTCCGAAAAAATAAAAGGCATCCTTAAAGACGTCTCAGACAAAGGTGTGTCGTTGGAATGGAAAGTTAGAGAGCCTAAACCCGTGGGAAAAGGTAAAGTAACCGTAATAAAAGTAGCTGTAATTGCTTACAGTGATATTGTAGAAGCAAAAGTGTTGATTAAATTTTAATTCAAAAAGAGTTATGGAGAATATTGCGTTAATTGAATCGTTTTCAGAATTCAAAGACGATAAATTAATAGATCGTGTAACGTTAATGGCTATTTTAGAGGATGTCTTTAGAAGTGCCTTAAAAAAGAAATTTGGTGACGATGATAATTTTGATATTATTGTAAACCCAGATAAGGGCGATCTGGAAATATGGAGAAACCGTATTGTGGTTGCCGATGGAGAGGTTCAAGAACCGAATCAAGAAATTTCCTTGTCTGCTGCACAAAAAATAGAACCAGATTTTGAAGTTGGCGAAGATGTATCGGAAGAAGTGAAATTGGAAGACTTAGGGCGTAGAGCTATTTTAGCATTACGTCAAAACTTGATTTCAAAAATTCATGAACATGACAATACAATAATCTACAAGCAATTTAAAGATTTAGTAGGTGAAATTTATACAGCGGAGGTGCATCATATTCGTCACAGAGCTGTTATTTTGTTGGATGACGATGGTAATGAGATTATCTTACCGAAAGACAAACAAGTTCCTTCAGATTTTTTTAGAAAAGGAGATAATGTTAGAGGCGTCATTGATAGCGTTGAGCTTAAAGGAGCTAAACCAACCATTATCATGTCTAGAAGTTCCCCGATATTTTTAGAAAAATTATTTGAACAAGAAATTCCAGAGGTTTTTGATGGATTAATTACAGTTAAAAAAGTGGTCAGAATTCCTGGAGAAAAAGCCAAAGTTGCCGTAGATTCATACGATGATAGAATTGACCCAGTTGGAGCTTGTGTAGGAATGAAAGGTTCTAGAATCCATGGAATTGTTCGAGAATTAGGTAATGAAAATATTGATGTGATTAATTATACCAATAACTTGCAATTATATATTACAAGAGCCTTAAGTCCGGCAAGAGTAACCTCTATAAAAATCAATGAGGAAACGAAACGTGCAGAGGTTATTTTAAAACCTGAAGAAGTAAGTAAAGCAATTGGAAGAGGGGGTCACAATATTCGATTGGCTGGACAACTAACTGGTTATGAGATTGATGTGTTTAGAGAGGGTGCTGAAGAAGATGTTGAATTATCTGAATTCACAGATGAAATTGAAGGATGGATTATTAAAGAGTTTAGTAAGGCCGGCTTAGATACAGCAAAAAGCATCTTGGAGCAGGATGTTGAAGATTTAGTGAAAAGAACAGATTTAGAAGAAGAAACAATTAAAGACGTTATCAGGATTCTAAGAGAAGAATTTGAAGAATAACGTATATTTAGTATATTAAAGGCGATTTATGGCTGACACAGTTAGATTAAATAAAGTATTAAGAGAGTTAAATATCTCAATTGATCGTGCAGTAGATTTCTTGGAATCTAAAAGCATTGATATTGAGAAAAGTCCGAATACTAAAATATCGGAAGACGTACATGCAATTCTTTTAAATGAATTTCAAACAGACGCTAGTAAAAAAATAGCATCTCAAGAAGTTAGTGAGGCAAAACATAAGGAAAAAGAGCTCTTGCGTGAACAGCGTGAACGCGAACTTGAAGAAAGACAAAAGGAAGAAGCAAGAAAAGAGGAAGTTATTAAGGCTTCTAAAAGACTTGCAAAACCAAAACAAGTTGGCAAAATAGATTTGGAGGCCAACAAAAAAGTGGTTCCTCCCAGTGCTCCCGAAGTAAAACAGGACATTCAAGAAGTTGCCAAAAAAGGCGATGAGGTTGTAGCTAAAGATGTTAAAATCGAAAAGCCTAAAGCCAAGAAAGAGGAACAAGCTGTAGTAATTAATGAACCCGAAATAACTAAAAAGGAACGATTAAATAGTGAAGGCGACCTTATTCCTGATGAGAAAGTAACAACACAGTATCAAAAGCTTTCAGGACCAAAAATTTCTGGAGATAAAATTGACCTTTCAAAATTCAATAAACCAAAGAAAAAGAAAGAAGACAAAAAGACTGATGGAAAATCAGCTGATAGCGCCAATAAAAAGAAACGTCGCCGAATTAGCAAAGTTGGTGGGCCACAGGCAGGGAACGATCAAGCAAAATCAACAGGGCCTAATAAACCTGGGGGACCAAGCAGAGGCGGTAACGATAGATTTAAAGGAAATACAGGTAGCAGACGCCCAATCATTAAGGAAGAACCAAGTAAAGAAGATGTAAAAAAACAAGTGCGTGAAACGCTTGAAAAACTTCAAGGTAAATCCAGCAAAGGCAAAGGCGCAAAATATAGAAGAGATAAGAGAGAACATCATAGAGAACAATCCGAAATCGATCAACAATTAGAAGCGGCAGAGAGCAAAATTCTTAAAGTAACAGAATTTGTTACTGCTAGCGAAGTTGCAACGATGATGGATGTTTCCGTTACACAAATTATTTCGGCATGTATGTCTTTAGGAATGATGGTTACAATGAATCAGCGTTTAGACGCTGAAACCCTTACCATTGTGGCCGATGAGTTTGGTTATCAAGTAGAATTTGTTACAGCTGATATAGAAGATTCTATTGAAGAAGTAGAAGATAAAGAAGAAGATTTAAAACCACGAGCTCCTATTGTAACAGTAATGGGTCACGTAGATCATGGAAAAACGTCTCTTCTAGATTATATTCGTAAAGAAAATGTCATTGCAGGCGAATCAGGTGGAATCACCCAGCATATTGGCGCCTATGGTGTCGAACTTGATAACGGCCAAAAAATAGCATTTTTAGATACCCCAGGCCACGAAGCGTTTACTGCGATGCGTGCTCGTGGTGCACAAGTGACAGATTTAGCAATTATTGTGGTTGCTGCGGATGATGACATCATGCCGCAAACCAAGGAGGCGATTGCGCATGCCCAAGCTGCTGGAGTGCCTATTGTTTTTGCAATCAATAAAATTGATAAACCAGATGCAAATCCAGAGAAGATTAAAGAGGGGCTTGCCCAAATGAATTTATTGGTTGAAGATTGGGGAGGAAAAATCCAATCGCATGATATTTCCGCCAAACAAGGAACAGGGGTAAAAGAGTTATTGGAAAAAGTACTTCTTGAAGCCGAATTATTAGAGCTAAAAGCAAATCCTGATAAAGCGGCAAGTGGAACTGTAGTTGAAGCGTATTTAGACAAAGGACGTGGTTATATTTCTACCATATTAGTTCAATCAGGAACTCTTAGAGTAGGTAATTATGTGTTAGCTGGTAAAAACAGTGGAAAAGTAAAAGCCATGCATGATGAACGCGGTAACAATGTGGTTGAGGCAGGACCATCGTCACCAGTATCCATTTTAGGATTGGACGGAGCTCCTCAGGCCGGTGATAAATTTAATGTGTTCCAGGATGAACGTGAGGCTAAACAAATTGCTTCCAAAAGAGCCCAATTACAACGCGAACAATCGGTGCGTACACAACGACATATTACGCTTGATGAGATTGGTAGACGTATTGCGCTTGGTGATTTCCAAGAACTGAATATTATCCTTAAAGGGGATGTTGATGGATCTGTGGAAGCATTGACGGATTCGTTCCAAAAATTATCAACTGAAGAAATACAAGTAAATATTTTACATAAAGGAGTTGGAGCCATTACAGAAAGTGATGTGTTATTAGCAACGGCTTCCGATGCTATCATTGTAGGATTTAATGTTCGACCCGTAGGGAATGCTAGAGTGATTGCCGATAAGGAAGAAATAGATATTAGAACCTACTCTATTATATATGATGCCATTAATGATTTGAAAGACGCCATGGAAGGCATGTTGTCTCCAGAGCTAAAAGAAGAAATTACGGGTACTGCTGAAATCAGAGAACTATTTAAGGTTACTAAAATTGGAAGTATTGCTGGTTGTATGGTAACCAATGGAAAAATATTGAGAAATTCAGGAATTCGCTTAATTAGAGATGGTGTTGTAGTATTTACGGGTGAATTGACGTCTTTAAAGCGATTTAAAGATGATGTAAAAGAAGTAACAAAAGGGTATGATTGCGGAATGCAAATTAAGAATTATAATGATATTAAGGAAGGCGATATCATTGAAGCGTTCCATGAAGTTGAGGTTAAAAAGAAACTCAAATAAATTTTAATCAATTAATAAAAGAGACTGAACTGTCTAAAAAGTATATTTCGAGGGCGGTAATGACGGTCAACAGGATTAAACTATAAATAATTTAACCCTGGGTTTTTAGCTTGCACACCTTTTAGGATTGTGTCGTTTATTTCAACTTTTCAGACAACCTCTTTTGTTTTAAAACCTCTATATTATTTAGTCGACCCTTAAAAAAGGATATTTGACATTATATTGATTCCAATGATA
>CAXBHA010000172.1:0-5944 GCA_963974955.1 uncultured Yeosuana sp.
ATTACCATAATGAAGATATGGTAAACAAATTAAAGTGGGGAACACAAAAAAATTACTACACTACACAAAGTTATATCTCCAAATTTCTTTTGAAATTCTATACGACCACAGACCTTTACTTACGGGAACTTGATCATCACTTTATCATAAAGTTCGAGAAATACCTTCGTAGACCTTGTACCGAAAGACCATCAAAGGCCTATGCTGAGAAATAAATACTTATAAGTCAAAAACAAATCATAAAAACAAACTGCTGAAAATGGATCAAAAAATATATTTTAGCTGTCCAATACATCAGCACCATATAATAGCTCAATAAATTCCGATTTAGGGATGTTCCCAAAATATTCCTCTATTTTAATGCCGCTCAGTTTTTTTGAGATTTTCTCTTTGTTATACCTCACACCAACCAAAAGCTTTTCTATATTTTCTAAAGGCTCTTTGCCGAAGAAATCCCCAAAAATTTTGAGTTCTGTGAGATGCCCTTTCTCCACAAACATTCTCACGTCAATTTCTCCCACAGGGAAACGCTTGCTGCGTTGGATGTTGAATTTTGGGGAACGACCGTAATTCCAGTCCCAGGAATCATACTTTTCTTCTTTCAGGGAATGTACGGCCTTCCATTCATTTGGTGTTAAATGGTAGGTTTCAAAAGGTTCCCTTTCTTTATACAAACCACTTAACAAAAGTGATCTAAAATCTTCTATTTTTAATGGTCTATCAATAAATTCACTAATATTGGCAACGCGGCTGCGTACAGATTTGTGTCCTTTAGACACAATCTTGCTCATTTTTACCTGAAGCGCGTTCGCAACTTTTCCTAAATCGGTATCAAACAATAAGGTGCCATGACTTATCATTCGTTTTCCTGTTGAAAATTGAGCGGTCCCGGATATTTTTTTATCATTTACAAGAATGTCGTTTCTTCCTTTTAGCTCAGCTTCCACTCCTATTTTTGAAAGTACACTGATAACAGGTTCCGTAAATTTTTTAAAGTTGTTCAAACTTGTAACATCATGATCTGTGATAAAGCTGAAATTGAGATTTCCATAATCATGATATACGGCACCACCGCCTGAGATTCTTCGCACTACGTGGATATTGTTTTTTTCTACATAATCATAATTTATTTCTTCGAGTGTATTTTGATTTCTTCCTATAATTATAGAGGGTTCGTTGATATAGAACAATAAATAATCTGATTGCGAAGTAAAATTACGAAGTGCATATTCTTCCAAAGCCAGATTTAGCCTTGGATTGCTATGTCCTTCATTTTCTATAAAGATCATAATTGGGTAAATTATTAAAACTTCAAAACTAAGGATTAATTATAGGACGATTTTGTCTTTTATAATAAAAATTGAATTTTATTATAAAAAAATGATAATTTTATAAAAAATAGTTTCTTTTTTAAAAGAGACTTATCTGTTTTGGTAAAAACTTCAATTTTTTTATTAATCTATTAAGTCCAGTAACATGAATAGAGATCCTTATCAAATTAAAAAAATATTAAATACTCCAAAGGGTAATCTTACCTATTATAGTCTTACCGAACTCAAGAAACAAGGGCATAATATTGATAAGTTACCTTTTTCTATTCGGATATTATTAGAAAATGCTTTGCGTAGTTTTGATGATTTTTCGGTGACCAAAGAAAATATTGAAACTCTGTTGCATTGGAAACCAAAAGGCTCCGATAAGGATATTCCGTTTAAGCCTGCCCGAGTATTGATGCAGGATTTTACAGGAGTTCCAGCGGTGGTTGATATTGCCGCACTCCGCGCTGAAGTGGCAAGAAAAGGCAAAGATGCAAATATAATCAACCCTCTAATCCCCGTTGATTTGGTTATAGATCATTCTGTTCAGGTGGATTATTTCGGAACAGAAAATTCCTATAAGCGGAATATGGATGAAGAATACCATCGCAATAAGGAGTGCTACCAGTTTCTGAAATGGGCGCAAAATTCTTTCGATAATTTTACAGTAGTTCCTCCAGGAATGGGTATTTGCCATCAGATAAATCTCGAATATCTGTCGAAAGGTGTTATCGAACGTAACGGAGAAGTTTTTCCAGATAGCTTAGTTGGAACAGATAGCCATACACCAATGGTAAACGGTATTGGCGTGGTGGCCTGGGGCGTTGGCGGCATAGAAGCCGAAGCGGCTATTTTAGGTCAGCCCCTCTATTTTATTATGCCCGAAGTGATTGGGTTAAAACTTACCGGTAAACTTCCAGTGGGTTCTACGGCCACCGATTTGGTATTAACGATTGCCGATTTACTCAGAAAACGTGGTGTGGTAGGAAAGTTTGTGGAGGTATTTGGCCCCGGATTGAACAACCTTTCAGTTCCCGACCGGGCAACCATCGGCAATATGTCGCCTGAATTTGGATGCACCATTACCTATTTCCCGATAGACGATAAAACTTTGGAATATATGCGAAAAAGCAATCGCTCCGAAGAACAAATTGCGTTAGTAGAAACCTATTGCAAAACAAATATGCTGTGGCGAGAGCACGAAGATAAAATTACCTATACCGATGTTCTGGAATTGAATATCTCTACAGTTGTACCCACGGTGGCAGGCCCCAAACGGCCACAGGATAAAATTCTGTTGAAAGATTTTAAAAACAAATTTATAGAACTGTTGGATAAATCGTTCGATAGGAAATACATCTCCCATGAAGATCGGGATATGGAAAAATCCATTACGAGATTTGATGGGGAAGGTGGGGATTTACCGTGTTCTGCTGCTGCTGCAAGTACACTTTTAACAGAAATAGAAGCCAAAGAAAAGGACGGTTTAAAAACCGTTTGGATAACAAGGGGGCAAGAGAAGTTTATGCTTTCGGATGGTGCGGTAGCCATTGCTGCTATTACTTCCTGTACCAATACCTCCAATCCGTTTGTGATGATTGGCGCCGGACTGGTGGCTCGAAAAGCCAGAGAACACGGGATTGATGTAAAACCTTGGGTAAAAACTTCCCTTGCGCCAGGGTCTAAAGTAGTCACCGACTATTTGGAAAAAGCTGATTTAATGAAAGATCTCGAAGCCTTACGATTTCATTTGGTGGGTTATGGCTGCACTTCTTGTATTGGAAATTCAGGTCCTTTATTACCAGATATTTCAAAAACAGTAGAGAAGCATAATCTGGTAGTAACTTCTGTTCTTTCAGGAAATCGAAATTTTGAGGCCAGAATTCATCCGCAGGTAAAAATGAATTTCTTGATGTCGCCTATGTTGGTGGTCGTTTATGCCATAGCCGGTCGGGTGGATATTGATTTGATCAATGAGCCAATAAGCTACGACGCTAATCAAGAGCCTGTTTACCTAAAAGATATATGGCCGTCTGATGATGACATCAATGAAATCTTGAGCCGCGTTTTATCGCCTGATGATTTTGCAAAAAATTACGAAAAAATATTTGAAGGCAACGAAATCTGGAGAAATTTAAAAGTTCCTACAGGCAAGCTTTATGATTGGGATAAAAACTCGACTTATATTAAGGAAATTCCTTTCTTCCATAATATTTCTGAAAATCCTGAACCACTTAAAAACATCGAAAATGCCCGAGCTTTGTTAGTGTTGGGAGATAGTGTTACCACAGACCACATCTCTCCGGCAGGCGCCTTCAGCGAAAATTCAGCTGCTGGTAAATATTTGTTGAGCCGTGGTGTAAAGAAAGAAAATTTCAATTCGTATGGGTCTCGTAGAGGAAATGACGAAGTAATGGTTCGCGGTACGTTTGCCAATGTACGGATCAAAAATAAGCTAGCAGAAAAAGAAGGTGGTTATACTAATCATTTAACTTCTGGGAAAGAGATGTCTGTTTACGATGCTTCTTTAAAATACAAGGAAGATCAAACTCCTTTATTGGTTTTGACAGGAAAGGAATACGGTAGCGGCTCTTCGCGTGATTGGGCGGCAAAGGGCACTTTTCTGTTGGGAATAAAATGTGTGTTAGCCGAAAGTTACGAACGTATCCACCGAAGCAATTTAGTGGGGCTGGGAGTACTTCCGCTTCAATATAAAATGGGAGATACTGCCGAAAGTTTAGGGCTTACAGGTAAAGAAATATTTACAATAACCGGTATTGATCACGGCATCAAACCTTTAAAGGAAATTTATGTGACAGCCAAAAATGAATCTGGAAACGAATTAAAATTCCTAGTAATTGCACGGCTCGATTCGTTGATAGAAATTGAATATTATCGCAATGGAGGTATTTTGCAATATGTATTAAGGCAATTTCTTGATAAAGTACTTTAATTTTAATAAGTATAACAAAACAAGATAAATAGAAAAAATATCGCGTTCAATGAACAGGTAGGGTTAAATCTTAGGTTGTGATGAAGGCTTAACTTCCAAAGGACTATATTTGTTGTGGAAAATTTATTGTTAAATCCAAAAGTTACATTTGTAGCTTAAAATCAACATTTAAGAACCGATGAACAGACCTTTACATCAGTTTTTCGAAAAAGACCATCGTCAGATTGATTTGCTCTTGAAAAAAGCATTGGAAAAACCTAACGAAATTGAAATGGATTATTACCATCAATTCCGAACCCGATTATTGCGGCACATTAAAATGGAAGAGAAAACACTTTTTCCAGCAGCAAAAAAAGTAAATCCTGGATTGGTAAAAGAAGTCGTTCAACAATATCGACTTGAACATGGTGCCATTACAGCATTAATGGTGCCTCCGCCAACACTATCTTTAATAAAAGTGATTCAATATATTTTAGAAAAACATAATCTAGCTGAAGAAGAACCAGGCGGTTTGTACGATATTTGCGAAGCATTAACGCATGGGCAAACCCAAGAACTTTTAGACGAATTGATGGCCACAAAAGAAGTTCCTGTTCATCCTCCAAATCCGGCCCCCATTGCTATAGAATCTGCCATAAGAGCGTTGGCAAGAGCCGGTTATGATTTTGATGACATTGTTCGGCGAACTCAATAAAAATAGACTGATAACATCCAAAAAGAGCGCATAAAAAAAGCTATCTAAAAAGTAGAAACGAGTCGTCATTACGAACATTATCGAAAAACAAAATGTATTTTGTTTAGAAGATATCAGCGGAGCTGTGAAGTAATCTTTTAATTGATTACTAGCAATTTACAGGTTACTTCGTTCCTCGAAATGACATAAAATCACACTTTTCAGACAGCTTCAAAAAAGATTATCCTTTTGTCTTGATAACTCTCACTTTCCATTCTTCCGGGCCTTTTATAATATATTCCCATCTAAAAGGATCTTTGCTTTCTGCTTCCATTTGATAGTAAAGCGGCAAAGGATCATGATCGTTGATAAATTCAAAAGCTTCGCCCGGTTTTATATCGGCAAAGCCTTTGTAAAACATTTCATGGCGTTGTGTTGGGGGGAAAGGTCGTAAATCAAATTCATTAACCACTGAAAAACCATCATCTCCTAAGCCACTTTTGACTTTTTTAGTGATATGAACAACGTATTCATTAGGGGCTTGCTTTTTGTATATCCAAGAATGTTGTCCCTCAAATTTATTTACAAAAATGGCATGAATTTCTTTTGGATCTTCAGCCACAATAATTTCCATGGTATCTCCTTGTTCCATCATGCCATAACGATGGAATACAATTTGTTTCCATTCTTTTTCATCTGCTTTCCGAAGATCAAGTAAGGTTGATATATCTGTAAACTCCCTCCCTTGGGAAGCCTCCGTGCGGGTAACTTTTACCTTCCACTCTCGTCCGCCACGATTGAGATACTCCCATCCAACCACATCGCCATAAATAGAACGAAATTCATAATAAAGTGGAATAGGGTCATGGTCGTTGATAAAGATAAAACTTTCATCAACGGGCAATTCCTTAAAGAGTTGTATTAACCTTTTATGTCTTTCAATAGGGATATGCACGCGCATATCCAGGGCTTCTGTTTTATTATCCATAATAATTTAATTTA
>CAXBHA010000173.1:0-5936 GCA_963974955.1 uncultured Yeosuana sp.
TCATTTCGTTTCACTCCATTCTGAATGACAAAAATGGTGTTATGAATGAATACAGACATTCAAATTTTTTTCTACCACTTTATAATAACGCTTCCCCAAGTAAATCCACTTCCAAAAGCGGCCAAAACCACAAGGTCTCCTTCTTTTATTTTACCCTCTTCCCAAGCTTCAGTCAAGGCAATAATTATAGAAGCGGCAGTTGTATTGCCATAGTTCATGATATTATTAAAAACTTGATCATCTCTTAACCCGAATTTCCTTTGAATAAATTGCGCTATTCGTAAATTTGCCTGATGGGGAATTAACATATCTATCTGCTCTTTGGAGAGGTTGTTCTTTTTTAAACCTTCGTTAATAACCTCACTGAATCTAATCACTGCATGTTTAAAAACAAACGTGCCATCCATATATGGGAAATACGAAATATCTTCCTCTCCTGCCTCAATTATTTCTGGAACCCAATGTGCTATACTCGGAGAAGCCACGATTAACTTATCTGCATATTTACCTTCACTATGCAAATGTGAAGATAAAATACCTTTGGAAGTATCTGTCTCTCTTGAAAGAACACATGCCCCAGCGCCGTCACCAAAAATAACAGTGACTCCACGCCCTCTTGTAGTTTTATCAAGACCATTACTATGATACTCTGCTCCTATTACCAATACATTTTTATACATTCCTGTTTTAATAAACTGGTCGGCAACAGAGATGGCATAAACAAAACCTGAACACTGATTTCTAACATCTAAAGCACCAACAGTAGGCATATCCAGTAAATCCTGAATTTGTACACCACAACCAGGGAAATAATAATCTGGACTTAAGGTTGCAAACACAATAAAATCGATATCATCTTTTGTTAATCCTGATCGCTCTATGGCTGTTTTTGCTGCCTTGGCCCCCATAATCGCGGATGTATCTTTACTTCCTTCTGGTATCCATCGCCGTTCTTTTATACCAGTTCGTTCCTGAATCCATTCATCATTGGTATCCATCATTTTCGACAAGTCGTTATTAGTCACAACATTGTCAGGAACATATTTACCTAAACCTATAATTTTAGAATTGTACATAATTAGTTTAATTTGTTTAAGCAAAATACAACAACCCCTAATAATTTCCAATAATTAAAAAAAAATAACAAATTTTAACCCAATTAAGGCATGCTCGACAATAGCTTTATTTGAATTACATATTTAAATAATTATAATTTTGTGTCAGTTTGTCACCTTTTTATACTTGGTACTTTTTTTGAATAGTACAGTGTCATAATAACAAACAATATAAAATACATATAACATGACAAAAGGAAATATTAATGTATCGGTTGAAAATATTTTTCCACTTATCAAAAAATTCCTGTATAGTGATCACGAAATTTTTTTACGTGAGTTAATTAGTAATGCTACCGACGCAACTTTAAAACTAAAACACTTAACAAGTGTTGGTGATTCTAAAGTTGAATACGGTAATCCACAAATAGAAGTTAAGGTAGATAAGAAAGGAAAAAAATTACACATTATTGACCAAGGTTTAGGAATGACGGCCGAAGAAGTTGAAAAATACATTAACCAAATCGCTTTTTCTGGCGCCGAAGAGTTTTTGGATAAATATAAAGATACCGCGAAAGATTCAGGTATTATAGGTCATTTTGGTCTTGGATTCTATTCTTCTTTTATGGTTGCCACAAAAGTTGAAATTATTACAAAATCTTATACAGACGCACCTGCAGCACATTGGACTTGCGATGGAAGTCCGGAATTCAGTCTTACTAAATCTAAAAAAACAGGTAGAGGTACAGAAATCATTCTTCACATTGCCGATGATTCCACTGAATTTTTAGAAGAATCCAGAATTCGCGAATTGCTATTAAAATATAATAAGTTTATGCCCATCCCAATTAAATTTGGAACAAAGGAAATAAACGATCCAGACTTTACACCTAAAACAACCAAGGATAAAGACGGAAAAGAAACTACCGAACCTCATAAAAAAATAACGGTTGATAACATTATCAACAACCCAAATCCTGCATGGACAAAACAGCCTGCAGATTTGAAAGATGAGGATTACAAAGATTTTTACAGAGAATTGTACCCCATGCAATTTGAAGAGCCTTTATTTAACATCCATTTAAATGTAGATTATCCGTTTAACTTAACAGGAATTTTATATTTCCCAAAAATGGGTCAGGATTTAAATATCCAAAAAGATAAAATTCAATTGTATCAAAACCAGGTCTATGTCACCGATAATGTTGAAGGCATTGTACCAGAGTTTTTAACTATGTTACGAGGCGTTATAGATTCTCCAGACATTCCTTTAAACGTTTCCAGGAGTTATTTACAAGCCGATGGTGCGGTTAAAAAAATATCGTCTTACATCACCAGAAAAGTAGCCGATAAATTAAAATCATTATTCAATAGTAACAGAGAAGATTTTGAAGCTAAATGGAATGATATTAAAATCGTTATAGAATACGGGATGCTTTCAGAAGAAAAATTCTTTGAAAAATCAAACGATTTTGCTCTTTATCCAACAGTAGATGGCAAGTTTTATACCTATGAAGAGTTATTCAATAAAATAAAAGCTAATCAAACTGATAAAGATGATAAATTAGTGATTTTATATGCCTCCAATAAAGATGCACAACATAGTTATATTGACGCTGCAAAAGCAAAAGGATATGAAGTTCTTTTATTAGATTCACCCATTGTATCGCATTTAATTCAGAAATTAGAAAGCACTAAAGAAAACATTACGTTTGCACGTGTAGATGGCGATCAAATTGATAACTTAATTAAGAAAGATGATACCAAAAACAGAATTAGAAACAATTTTAAAAGAGGTGATTCCTTCTGAAAAATTCATGGTGCAACTAGAATCCATGGATAGTGATGCATCTCCATTTATAATTACACAACCAGAATTTATGCGCCGTATGAAAGAAATGCAGGCAACTGGAGGAGGCGGCATGAACATGTTTGGTAATATGCCCGAAATGTACAATTTGGTAGTAAATACAAATTCTACATTAGTGAGTGAAATTCTTGGAACAAAAACAAAAAAGAAACAAGAACGCTTAATTAATCAAAGTTTGGATTTAGCCAGACTATCTCAAGGTTTGTTAAAAGGTGAAGAACTTACAAATTTTATCAAACGAAGTTACGAAATGATAAAATAGCTGTTTCCCTAACCGTAACCATATAAAACCACTTTGCAAAAGCAAGGTGGTTTTTTATTTACAATATAAAATATTAATAGTAACTTAGTAAAAACAAAAATGGAACAACTTATGCAGTAAAATCCTAGCACAGGAAATTTAAAAAAATGAAACACCTTTCTTTTATATACCTGTTTTTTATAAGCCTGATTGTGGTATCACAATCTAATACAAGGGCTATAATAACCAATAGTAAAACAGCAACTGCAACCTCTTACCATATTGCAGATAGTCTTAGCCATAATGATGGCCCCTATATATTTATTGATAAAGACACTATACTTGAAAAAAACATAATCAACGGTAATTTAGAGATTAAAACTTTAGGATTAAATACCATAGATACAGTCTTTAAAGACGGCCCATCTATATATTATGATATTTCGAAAATCGCCGCTATAAGTGATGTCCATGGACAATATGGCTTGACATTGAGAATTTTAATAAACAACCATATTATTGACGAAAAATTAAATTGGACTTTCGGAAAAGGGCATTTGGTTATTGTTGGTGATATTTTTGACCGTGGTCCAAAAGTAACTGAATTGTTGTGGTTTGTTTATAATCTTGAAAGAGAAGCTGAAACCAAAGGGGGAAAAGTGCACTTTTTACTAGGCAACCATGAGTATATGGTGATGCAAAATGATTTAAGATATATTAATAAAAAATACAGGTTAACTTCCAAATTATTAAAAACTCCTTATTACGCGCTTTATGGCAAAGAGACCGTTCTTGGCAGATGGTTACGATCCAAAGCCACAATACTAAAAATAGATGACAATTTATTTGTTCATGGCGGAATTTCTAAAGAATTTATTGCTAACGGATTTAATTTAGAAGAAACAAATCAACGTATGAGACAATCTCTAAATGAAGATGAAAACGAACCTACATGGCATACATTATATAATCCCTACTATGGCAATAATGGCCCTATATGGTATCGTGGATATTTTAGTGGAGATTTCAAAAAAAAGGATGTAAATAATCTTTTAAGAAAGCTTGATGTAAAACACATTATTGTTGGGCACACATCACAAAATCAAATAGAATCTTTATTTCACAATAAAATATTAGCCATCGATTCCAGCATAAAAAATGGTGTTTATGGAGAGATCCTTTTTATTGAAAATGGAAGCTACTACCGTGGTACCATGGAAGGAGAAAAAATTAAATTAAACTAGATTTATCTTAACCCCAAATCAAGTCCTATTCTTTTCTGGCCTCATCCAAAATTTCATTTTTATACTTTTTATCATTAGATATAATATCAAAAAAACTTAAAATATAGGTCCTAGCTGTACTAAAAGTATTAGGATCCTCAAAATAATCTTTGTTATTATCTATAACTGCTAACATTTTCACTTTCTTTGACACATATTCTTGTCTTACTTGTTCAAAAACAGCTTCATTTCTAATAAAACCTCGGTATTTTCTATCGGTAACAGATGTAGTTCCTAAACTTTCTCCTTGAATTTGAGAAACCACAGCATAACTAGCATCTACAAATCCAGCCATATCAAAATCATATGGAATCGGTATCATTTTTTTATTTATAAAAATGAGTTTCACATTATGAAGATATGCTTGAGAGAAATCGGTATTACCAATCATATACTGAAAAAATGCATTACGCACAGAAGCCAAATCATCTTGGTTTAATGGATGTAAAAACCGGTCATAAATCTCACCATCCACTCTTTTGGCCAACATTTTATCATCTTCTATAAAAAATCCTTTTATGCGATGGGTTCTGTTTTTATTGTTTTTAATTTGTTCAAAATCAAGATCAACCAATCTGGTTTTAAAATAATATGGGGATATCACTTCAAATAATTTATAAACTATATATTCTTTTATTACATTATCGCCACCTTCACTTTTAAGTAAACACGGTAATACAGCTTTTAAGGTTTTATTACCTTCAAACGGCGTGTTCTTTGAAACCGATTTTTTTATTTTTATTTTTAATGGTGAAAAATAACAGTTCTTCAATCTATAATTCCCTCTTGCTCTTAATTCAATGGGAATATTCCCCCATGACCCATCACTAAGTTGATAGGATAAATTGGAATCTATATATGTTGAGTCATTGGTTTCTTTTTTTATTTCATTTATTGAATAAGACAATTTAATGGGTAAAATTTGATCTTCTAAAAATAAGCCAACATTCACTTTTGAAACATCGCCATTAAGAGACTCTTGCGAATAAGCATCATTAAAAAGTAGTGCAGTTATAAAAACGATGAGATAACCTATTTGCTTTTCCATATTAATACATTAACTTTATCAAATATAACACATTAAAATTAGCCTATCAGACAATATTTTTCCATAATAAATTTCAGGACGTACCTGGCTTTGTTCATTGCTCTTACAGTGACCTACTTCTTCTGTAGATACAATATCAGTTTTAATTTGGATTTAACTCTTTTAAGTATCGCCATCATATTCCCATTGGTATTCACCATTAGAGGGTCTTTTCGACGCCGTGAAAATGCTTTGGAACATTTAAGCGAATTTAGAAGTTCACTAAAAACATTGCACTACTTTTTTAGGAGCCATGACCGTTTATCCGAAGATGATAAAAATGAAATTTATAAAATATTACTCGAAATTAATACAGATACTTTAGCTCAGTTAAGAAATAAAAATTGCTGTATTAAGGACCTTGACAACATCATAGACAAGATATATCTGTTTACGTTGG
>CAXBHA010000174.1:0-5923 GCA_963974955.1 uncultured Yeosuana sp.
AAACCTTGAATATTGAAATCATTGACTATGGAAGTGATTTTTTAGTTGCAAGGATGCCAGTAAATTCAAAAGTTTATCAACCAGATGGTGTGCTTCATGGTGGTGCTACAGTGGCATTAGCCGAAAGTGTTGGGAGTTTTGCATCACATATTTTTATAGATAAGGATAAATTTTTTGTTCGTGGAATAGAAATTACTGCCAATCATTTAAAACCTGTTACTAAAGGATTTGTATATGCAAAAGCGACCTTTTTACATAAAGGACGAACCACCCAATTACTGGATATTAAAATTACGGATGATAACGATAATTTAATAGCTGTTTGTAGGCTATCAACCATTTCATTACCAAAAAACAAATAGATTTGTGTACTCCAGAAATGTTTTTTGAAAGAATCCAAAAACAATATACTAATCAATTCCCTTTTGTAGCTTACAGACAGCCTAATGCTTCAAAGGTTTTGGCGCTCTTACAATCTGATGATAAGGTTTATTTTGTTGAAGATTTTATGGAGTCTGGCTTTGTTTTTGCGCCGTTTGATGATACTGAAAAAAGTATTTTAATTCCGTTTAAAGAAGCAGATAAAATTGAATGTAGCTATACAAGTCAAAGCAAAGAACCAAATAAAAAAGAAGGGGCCTCTGTTAGCGAGAACAAAGAGCGGCACATTAACCTTGTAGAAAATGGGATTAAAGCTATTAACAACGAGGAATTTAAAAAAGTTGTGTTATCACGACAAGAAGCTGTAACGCTTTCAGAATTTAATCTCATTCAATTATTTAAAAAACTTTTAAATAAGTATCCATTGGCTTTTGTGTATTGTTGGTACCATCCTAAAATTGGTCTATGGCTGGGAGCAACACCAGAAACCTTAATGAAAATCGAAGGAAATCGATTTTCCATGATGGCATTGGCAGGAACTCAAGAGGATAAAGGAAATCTTAATGTTATTTGGAACAACAAAGAACAAGAAGAACAGCAAATAGTCACAGATTTTATTATTGAAAACTTAAAACAGTATGTCGACAATATAAAAACATCAAAAACTGAAACTGTAAAAGCCGGTAATTTGTTACACTTAAAAACCATGATTTCAGCTAATCTTAGACCAGAATTATTTAAACTAAAAGACCTTATTTTATCATTACATCCAACACCTGCGGTTTGTGGGCTGCCAAAAAATTCAGCAAAAGATTTTATTTTAGAACACGAGCAATATGATCGCGAGTTTTATACTGGTTATTTAGGTGAACTTAATTTTGAATCGACTTTAAGTCCTCGATTTAGTAGACGAAATATTGAAAACAGAGCCTATACCATAACAAAAAAAAGCACAAGGCTTTATGTGAATTTGCGCTGTGTGCAAATTAAAAACAACAAAGCGCTTATTTATGTTGGTGGCGGGATTACTAAATCATCCAATGCAGAAAAGGAATGGGAGGAAACCGTTTCAAAATCCAAGGTTATTAAAAGCATTTTGTAATAGGTTTGTATAACCTCTATTTCTTATTTTTGTTATAGAAAAAACAGCTATGGTTCACCCTAAAATTCCCCTTGCACAAACGGTTGTTCAACTTTGTAAGACCAAAAACATTCAACATATTGTCATTTCACCAGGAAGCAGAAACGCACCATTAACAATTGGTTTTACTGCAGATAAATTTTTTAAATGTTATAGCATCGTGGACGAACGATGTGCTGCCTTTTTTGCTTTAGGAATTGCGCAACAAATAAAACATCCTGTTGCTGTTTTATGTACATCGGGCAGTGCGCTGTTAAATTATTACCCAGCGATTTCAGAAGCTTTTTATAGCGATATTCCTTTAATAGTATTATCTGCAGATAGACCCAAACATTTAATTGATATAGGTGATGGACAAACCATAAACCAAAAACAGGTATTCCAAAATCATATTTTATATTCTGCTAATCTAAAGCTTGACTTAAAAGACGAAAAGAATATTCCTTTGAATGAAGAGTTGCCCATTATGAAGAATTTGGAGGATAAGTTAGAACGTTTTTTAGGATTTCAAAAGGACATTCAAACGCATAACGAAATAGAAATAAATGAAGCTATCAATTATGCAATGGTAAACAAGGGGCCAGTTCATATTAATATTCCTTTTGATGAACCTCTTTACGAAACAGTAAGCAAACTAACTGTTGAGCCAAAGACGATTGATGTTAGGTTTAAACCAGATCAAATTGACGCTTATACCTTACAAGAGTGTTTGGGGTATTGGAACACTTACTCAAAAAAAATGATTCTCGTTGGTGTCAACCAACCAAATACAATGGAACAAAAGTGGTTGGATGCAATATCAAAAGATGATAGTGTTATTGTATTAACAGAAACCACATCAAATATTCATGATGATAGTTTTTTTCCTAGTATTGATCAGCTAATTGCACCCTTAACAGTAGAAGAGCAGAAACAATTACAACCCGACGTGCTTATAACGTTTGGTGGATTGATTGTTTCGAAAAAAATAAAGGCTTTTCTAAGAAAATTTCAACCAAAACACCATATTCATATTGACAAGAAAAAGGCAAATGACACTTTTTTTTGTTTAAACATTCATGTCGAAACAACGCCCAATCAGTTTTTTGAATCGTTACTTCCAAAACTAACACATTACGTAAAAAGTGATTATAAAGAGACTTGGACTTTAATTAAAAAGCATCGATTGGTTCAACATGAGTTGTATTTAAAAACGATTCCTTATTCCGATTTTAAAGTTTTTGATTTAATATTGAAATCAATTCCCAACCACAGTATTTTACAGATAGGAAATAGTTCAGCGATTCGCTATTCGCAATTATTCAATTTAAATAATACACTAGACGTTTATTGCAATAGAGGCACAAGTGGCATAGATGGAAGTACGAGTACTGCCGTTGGTTGTGCTGTTGTGAATAAAAAACCAACGGTTTTAATTACTGGTGATTTAAGTTTTTTATATGATAGCAATGGCTTATGGAACAATTACATTCCGAAGAATTTTAGGATTATAGTGGTAAATAACAAAGGAGGGGGAATCTTTAGAATTCTTCCTGGACAAAAAGACACGAAAAACTTTGATGAATTCTTTGAAACCAAGCATGACCTTAACGCAAAGTATCTCAGTAAAATGTACGGTTTTGACTATTTAAGTGCGACCGGTGAAGGTCAATTAAAAAGCAAATTAACAAACTTTTATTCAGAATCAGAAACCCCCAAATTACTTGAAATACTGACGCCTAGAACTATAAATGACGAAATTCTATTAAAATATTTTGATTTTATTGCCTAATTAACGAAAAGACCTTTGATCTTATTAAGATATTCATTCTAAAATCAGTGACTTTACGGAAATAAAATTTGAATGTCCGTAATTTGTCATAAGTCTGAAAACATAATGATTTTGTCATTCCGACAAAGGAGGAATCCCATTGATTTTCAATAGATTCTTCATTTCGTTTCACTCCATTCTGAATGACAAAAATGGTATTATGAATCAATACGGGCATTCAATAAATAAAATTATTAATACATTAAAAAGTTTAATCATGAGTAAAAGAATTTATTGCTAATATCAGTCTTAATGTAAACTTTAAAAGTATTGCAATATAGCAGCGCTTTTTTATTTATAAAACATGAATATCCTTACCTTTGCCGTATGATACATTTGGGACAAACAAACACATTAGATATAATTCGTGAATCGGTTCAAGGATTGTATATTGGAGATGGGCAAGGGAATGAGGTTTTATTACCGAATAGATATGTCCCAGAAACTTTTAAAATATGGGATAAGATTGAAGTTTTTGTGTATTTGGATAATGAGGAGCGTCCCGTTGCCACGACAGATAAACCATATATTCAATTAAACGATTTTGCTTTATTGCGTTGCAATCAAGTCACAGATTACGGTGCTTTCTTGGATTGGGGTTTAGTGAAAGAATTATTTTGCCCATTTAAAGAACAAGCCTTTAAAATGAAACCAGGTGGATGGTATTTTGTGCATTGTTATATAGATGGACAAACCAATAGGCTAGTGGCATCAAGTAAAACCAATAGGTTTTTAGATAATAAAATACTTACTGTAAGCGAGTTTGATGAAGTGGATTTAATTGTATCTCATCCATCAGAAATAGGCATGAATGTTATTGTTAATAAAACGCATTCTGGATTAATTTATAAAGATGCGATTTTTAAAGATTTAAGCATTGGAGATAAACTAAAAGGCATTGTAAAAAAAATTCGTCCTGGCAATAAATTGGATATTTCTTTGGGTCAAATAGGTTACAGAAATATAGAACCCAATGCCGAAGCTATTATGCAGGTACTGGATGATAATAGTGGTTTTCTAAAACTTACAGATAAGTCGGATCCTGAAGCTATAAAGGAGCAACTTCAAATGAGCAAAAAAAATTTTAAAAAGGCAATTGGATCTTTATATAGGCAGCACTTAATAGAGATTAAACCTGACGGAATTTATTTAGTATAATCCTACACATGATATATAATGATACCATAGTTGCGCTTGCCACACCTTCTGGTGCCGGAGCGATTGCTATTATTAGACTGTCAGGAAATGATGCTTTAACATTTGCCGAAAAGAACTTCAAGTCTGTCTCTGGAAAATTAGTATCTAAACAGAAAACACATACCATTCATCTTGGGCATATTGTTGATGGTGATAAAATTATTGATGAAGTATTGGTTTCGGTTTTTAAAAACCCAAATTCGTATACTGGTGAAGATGTCATTGAAATTTCTTGTCATGGCTCACACTATATTCAGCAGGAAATTATACAACTTTTTCTTCGTAAAGGTTGTAGAATGGCGACTCCGGGAGAATTTACACTACGTGCTTTTTTAAATGGAAAACTGGATTTAAGTCAGGCCGAAGCTGTGGCCGATTTAATTGCCAGTGATAACGAGGCATCACATCAAATTGCCATGCAGCAAATGCGTGGCGGTTTTTCATCTGAAATTGCTAAACTTCGTGAAGAACTATTAAACTTTGCATCTCTTATAGAATTAGAACTTGATTTTGCCGAAGAAGATGTTGAGTTTGCCGATAGAACACAATTTAAAGCTTTGGTTGAACGTATTTCTTTTGTTTTAAAGCGATTGATGGATTCGTTTGCTGTAGGAAATGTTCTTAAAAACGGTATTCCAGTTGCTATTGTAGGACAACCAAATGTTGGTAAATCTACACTACTTAACGCCCTTTTAAATGAGGAACGAGCTATTGTTTCTGAAATTGCTGGAACTACCAGAGATGCGATTGAAGATGAAATTTCAATTGGAGGCATAGGGTTTCGATTTATCGATACTGCGGGTATTAGAGACACAAAAGATATAGTAGAAAGTATTGGAATTAAAAAAACCTTTGAGAAGATTGAAAAGGCACAAGTTGTTATTTATTTATTTGATAGTACAGGCTTTAATATACATAGCTCAGAATTTAAAGTCGAATTAGAAAAAATTAAAACTAGATACCCTCAAAAACTACTCATAGTGATTGCAAATAAAATTGATCTTGTTGATGATTCGCAGATTGCCATTATGCAAGATGAAATTCCTGAAATACAGTTGTTATCGGCTAAAACGGGTTTTGGTGTTGCTCCATTGACCAACAAACTTCTTAATTTAATTAATATAGGAGCCTTGCGAAATAATGAGACAATTATTACCAATTCAAGACATTATGATGCACTGATAAAGGCATTTGAAGAAATTCAAAAAGTTAAAAACGGATTGGAAACAGGTCTTTCAGGAGATTTAATGGCCATTGATATCCGTCAGGCTTTGTATCACTTTGGAGAAATAACTGGAGAAATAACCAATGACGACTTGTTGGGAAATATTTTTGCTAATTTCTGTATCGGGAAGTAATTTTGTATATTGTAATTTTATTTTGTAATTCAAAAT
>CAXBHA010000175.1:0-5895 GCA_963974955.1 uncultured Yeosuana sp.
AAAAAGACAAACTTAATAGGCTTATTGATTATATAGACTATGATTATGTAGATGATGTAAACACAGACAGTATCGTAGATGTAACCGTAAACGGGATTTTAGAAAATTTAGATCCGCATTCAGTTTATATCCCAAAGGAAGATATGAAGCGTATTTCTGAAAACATGAAAGGTGACTTTGTAGGGATTGGGGTTAGTTTTTACACTTATAGAGATACCATTGCTGTTGTACGAGCTATTGAAGGTGGGCCAAGCGACAAAGCAGGTATTAAGGGAGGTGATAAAATTGTTGTTGTTAACGGAGATTCTATTTTTGGGAAAGTCTTAAAAGACTCTGAAATTGTTGATAAACTTAAAGGCCCAATAAACTCGAAAGTCGATTTAAAAATATATAGAAAAGGAAACCCAAAACTGTTGGATTTTAAAATAAAGCGATCTATTATTCCTATTAAAAGTGTTGATGCGGCCTATATGCTTACAAAAGATTTGGGGTATATAAAAGTCAATCGGTTTGCAGAAACCACCTATAAGGAGTTTAAGAGCGGTTTACAAAAACTAAAAGGATTGGGAGCAACAAGAATGGTTCTTGACTTAAGGGATAATCCTGGAGGCTTGCTTGGTATTGCCGAACAGATTGCAGATGAATTTCTAGAAAACAATAAGCTTATATTGTTCACAAAAAATAAAAGCGGATCTATTGAAAAAAGTTTTGCAACGAGCAAAGGCGAGTTTGAAACCGGAGAGGTGTATGTGCTTATTAATGAAAATTCTGCATCGGCAAGTGAGATTGTCGCTGGAGCACTCCAGGATAATGATAAAGGAACTATTGTTGGAAGGCGCTCTTATGGAAAAGGGCTTGTACAGCGCGAAATGGAATTAGGAGATGGTAGTGCTATCAGATTAACCGTGTCTCGTTATTATACCCCTACAGGTAGATCCATTCAACGAACGTACAATCATGGAAATCAAAGTTATTATGACGATTATTATGCGCGTTTGGATAGTGGAGAACTCGAAGATTCCACAAAAATTCACGTAGCCGATTCTTTAAAATACACTACGCCCAAAGGAAAAATAGTGTATGGAGGTGGAGGTATTATTCCTGATATATTTGTGCCAATTGATACCGGTATGCAAAATGAAACGTTAACTTTTTTATTACGACGTGGATTTATAGGTTACTTTATTTTCGAAATGTTAGAAAAAGATAGAGATGCATATAGTGGTATATCAAAACAAGATTTTATAGATAATTTTGAACTTGGTGATGACATGGTGTTTGCTTTTGAAGACTATGTAAATTTAAAAACAAATTCGAAAATCACCTTTGTTGCCTATCATAATGAAGTAAAGCAATATTTAAAGGCTACTTTGGGAGATCAGTTGTATGGGGACGGGGCTTTTGAAGAAATTTTTAATAAAGGCGACAGTATGATAGATGAGGTCTTTAAGTTAAGTGGAGAACATTAACTAAGCTCAATCTTATCATGCACTTTGGTATGTTTTCCATCATTCCACAAGGTCAAAATATCAGTGGCTACTTGTGCACCACTACCAGAGGCGATAGCAAATTGGCTTCTCCAACCCGCCAATGTACCAGCAACGTAAAGGCCGTTTTCTATCAGATGGTCAGTGTTTTTTAACCAAATGCGATTTTTGTCTTTTTCTGCTCTTGGATGCGATTCAATATAAGCATCTAATCCTTTTATGGTTATTAGGTTTGCATATCCTACTGCAATAACTACTAAAGCTGATTTATAAGCGTGTTTATTGGTTATCACATCAAAACCATAATTGGTATGTGTAACTTCATTAACTTTTTCTTTGTCAATCTGCTCAACATGAGGATAAAGTGTGGCTAACTGTTTTTTTCCTTGATTTAAAAGAGATGCTCCAGTTGTTTTGGGAGACAATCCCAAAACATTATTAAATAAAGCGTTTTGTAAGTCTGATGTTTTTTGATGAGCTATAATTCCAATGCGTTTGTCTTTTGCATAAGAAGCCTTCTTTGCCGACCCTAAAACCAATGCACAGGATAAGCCTGCAGCACCTCCACCAATAATTAAAACATCAAACATTAATTTTTGTTTTTCACTTTTTCTTCAATACGCTTTGAAATTCTAAGAATCTGCAATAACACTAAAGCACAAAGGGCCGCTAGCATGGTAATTAAAGCCAAAGCACTTTCACCTTCAAAAGGAGCATTTACATCTAGTTTGGTAGCATTAAAAACAATGAGCATTAAGGCTATAGCACTAAGTATAATGGTTACAATTTTCATGGTTAAACAAATAATATTTTAATATTATGGGTAAATAATTTTACTGCAATAGCGAGCAAAACAACACCAAATACCTTTCTAATAATATTAATTCCGTTTTGCCCTAAAAACCGTTCTATTTTAGTTGAGGTTTTAAGTACTATAAAAATAACAATAACATTTAAAATAATGGCAACAATAATATTTTCAGTTTTAAATTCTGCCCGTAATGACAATAATGTTGTTAAACTTCCTGGGCCCGCAATTAATGGAAAAGCCAATGGAAAAATGGATGCCGTCATGTCGTTATTTTCTTCATGCTTATATAAAGTAATCCCCAAAATCATTTCTAAGGCAATAAAAAATAAAATAAACGATCCAGCAACAGCGAAGGAACTCACATCAATGCCTATAAGGTTTAAAATGCTTTTTCCTAAAAATAAAAATATAATTAAGATAACACCCGCAATTATTGACGCTTTTTCACTTTCAATATGTCCCACTTTTTTTCGTAAATCAATAACTATTGGAATGTTGCCAATAATATCAATCACGGCGAACAATACCATAAATACAGTAAAAATTTCTTTAAAATTAAATTGCATTTTTAATAGGTTTAAATTTTTTGCAAAAATATAGTATTAATCCTGATTTATGAGATAAAATAACGCGAAAGTTTAGTTAGTTTTGCAATCGATAACAGAGATCTATTATGTTCCAAATAGGAAAAACCATTGTTTCAGAAGAAATCATCCAAAAGGATTTTCTGTGTAATCTATCGGCATGCAAAGGGGCTTGTTGCATTGATGGTGAAGCAGGAGCCCCTTTGGAAAAAGAGGAAACAAAAATCCTGGAAGCTATATATCCTAAGGTAAAATTGTTTTTACGTAAGGAAAGTATTAAAGCAATTGAAAAACAAGGCGCTTTTATTACTACTGAAGAGGGTGATTTTGAAACGCCATTAATTGATGGAGCCGATTGTGCCTATGTTATTTTTGATAAAAAAGGTATTGCACTGTGCGCTCTTGAAGAAGCCTATAACCAAGGGGTGACATCGTGGAAAAAACCTGTGTCTTGTCATTTATATCCTGTAAGGGTAAAGGACTATAGTGAGTTTTCGGCTGTTAACTACGAAAAATGGGAAATTTGCGATGATGCCTGTGCTCTAGGTAAAGAATTGCAAGTGCCCATCTACAAGTTTGTAAAGGAAGCACTCATTCGAAAATTTGGTGAAGATTGGTATGCTGAATTGGAAAAAGTAGCTGTTTCCAACAAATAATTTCTACATTAAAAAAAACGCACTTCCTAATTTTGTTGTTTCTAATTTTTAGGTATGTTTTTTGTCGATTTTTTAAAATCAAGAATCCTTATTTCATAAGGGCTAAGCGCTTTTTGATAAATTTAAAATATTGATAATCAATCGATTAAAATATCATAATTCTTTTATTAAAAAATTAAAACGTTAAGATTTGTTAAAAACTTGTTGACAATGTTTATAACTATACCTTTCATTTTCGAGGTCTTTTTTGAATCTTTGTTAATCCCAAATCGAAGCATATTTTCGTTTAATTTTAAAAAAAACCATCAAGATAATGTCGCAGCTTACTGAGCCCATTTTACAAGAAAATAAAAATCGTTTTGCTATTTTTCCTATTCAACACCATGATATTTGGGAATGGTATAAAAAGCAAGAAGCCAGTATTTGGACTGCAGAAGAAATTGATTTACATCAAGATTTAACCGACTGGAATAATAAATTAAGCGATGATGAACGCTATTTTATAAAACATATTTTGGCATTTTTTGCAGCGAGTGATGGCATTGTAAACGAAAATCTGGCCGAAAATTTTGTGTCAGAAGTACAATATACCGAAGCAAAATTCTTTTACGGGTTTCAAATTATGATGGAGAACATTCATTCTGAAGTGTATTCATTATTAATTGATACCTATGTGAAAGATGAGAAGGAAAAGGATGATTTGTTTAAGGCCATTGAAGTGTTTCCTGCCATTAAGGAAAAAGCAGATTGGGCTTTAAAATGGATAGATTCTCCAAGTTTTGCAGAGCGCTTAATTGCATTTGCAGCTGTTGAAGGAATCTTTTTCTCGGGAAGTTTTTGCTCCATTTTTTGGCTTAAAAAACGAGGCTTGTTACCTGGACTTACATTTTCAAACGAACTTATCTCAAGAGATGAAGGTCTGCATTGCGATTTTGCTGTGCATTTGCACCAAAATCATATTGTAAATAAGGTGCCTAAAAAACGTATTACAGAAATTTTAACCAATGCGTTGGATATTGAAAGAATGTTTATCACTGAATCGTTGCCGGTAAGTTTAATTGGGATGAATTCTAAATTGATGACACAATATTTAGAGTTTGTTACCGATAGATTATTAGGGGAGTTTGGTTGTGATAAAGTTTACAATGCCACCAATCCTTTTGATTTTATGGATATGATTTCATTGCAAGGAAAAACAAATTTCTTTGAGAAACGTGTGTCGGAATACCAAAAAGCAGGGGTTCTTAATAAAGAAGAGGATAAGGATAAATTCAGTTTTGATGCCGAATTCTAATCGGTGATTAAAGGCCCTTTATTGCAATAAATAGAACGCTTTGTTGATTCTGACCTACCGGAATCCAACATGTCAGCTAATTAAAACAAATAATAACTAACTAAGTTTTGTCTAATTTATTATTAGAATTAAAACTAGAATAACTAATTAACCATTTTTCTGAAGGTGTATCAGGAAAAATTAAAAACAGTATAATACTATGTATGTAATAAAAAGAGATGGTAGGAAAGAACAAATTATGTTCGACAAGATTACGGCAAGAGTGCGTAAATTATGTTATGGATTAAATGAACTGGTGGACCCGTTAAAAGTAACCATGCGCGTTATTGAAGGGTTGTACGATGGTGTAACCACGAGCGAACTTGATAACCTTGCAGCTGAAATAGCGGCAACCATGACGACCACCCATCCTGATTATGCACGTTTGGCCGCCAGAATTTCGGTATCAAACTTACATAAAAACACTAAAAAAACATTTAGTGAGGTCATGCATGATTTATATACCTATGTAAACCCAAGAACAGGCAAAGACGCACCTCTTTTGGCTGATGATGTTTATAAGGTGATTATGGATAATAAAGAAACACTCGATTCTACTATTATATATAATCGTGATTTTGGATATGATTATTTTGGTTTTAAAACCCTGGAACGATCGTATTTATTAAAATTAAATGGGCAAATTGCTGAACGTCCTCAGCATATGCTTATGCGTGTTGCCGTTGGAATACATCTCAATGATTTGGATTCTGTCATTGAAACCTATGAGCTTATGTCAAAAAAATATTTTACACATGCAACACCAACGCTGTTTAATTCGGGGACACCAAAACCTCAAATGTCTTCTTGTTTCCTATTAACAATGAAAGAAGATAGTATAGATGGAATTTATGATACCCTAAAACAAACCGCTAAAATATCCCAATCTGCCGGAGGTATTGGATTAGCAATCCATAATGTGCGCGCCACTGGAAGCTATATTGGAGGCACTAATGGAACAAGTAACGGTATCGTGCCCATGTTGCAGGTATTTAATGATACAGCGCGTTATGTAGATCAAGGT
>CAXBHA010000176.1:0-5865 GCA_963974955.1 uncultured Yeosuana sp.
TAGCTTCAAGACAAATAGGAACATTTAAAAAATCTATGTCCGCTTCCTTGCTAAACGTTTGTAACGGATAAAAAACACCACGGCGATGTTTTTTATCTAAATCATGTAAGCTCACGCTCCCCGATGTATGGACAACGAGTCTGTTTTCAATAAGAAGTTTTGAGGAAAGTTTTGAAACAGCATCATCACTTACGGCTAAAATATAAATATCGGCCTCTTTTAAAGCCGTTAAATCATCAGTGATATTAACTCTATTTTTATAACTATCAATTGGTTTTATGGTTCTGTTAAACCATTGATTTACCATTATATTTTCTGCTTTATCAAAAGCTTTAAATAAATGCATTGCTACATTACCAGCACCAAGTATCACAACTGAAATCATGATGCTAAAATAAGTAAGTAAATGGTCAAATAAAAACCTATTAACGTATCTTTGTTCCTATGGATAAAAAAGATATTAAAACACGAGAGGACATTTTTTTGTTAGTCACTACATTTTACAAAAAAGTACGAAGTAATGCGCTTTTGGCCCCTTTTTTTAATGATACAATCGAAGATTGGGATGAACATTTAAATAAGCTAACAAATTTTTGGGAGTCCAATTTATTTTTGAAAACAAAATATTTAGGAAATCCTTTAGAGTCTCATGTAAATGTTGATGCAAAATACAATCATGCCATTACAGAATTACATTTTGGTGTTTGGATTAATCTTTGGTTCGAAACTATTGACGAACTTTTTGCTGGTGATTATGCCGAAAACGCAAAACACCGAGCTCGAAAAATGAGTACATTTTTATATTTAAAAATTTTTGAGGCAAGACAACTATAACTGTTGAATATTATAATTTTAACATGGATTTATATGATTTATATCATTTCTTAATGAACAAAATGCCTTAATTTTGCTACCTCATAATTGAACTTAAATGTTATGTTAAATAAAATCACCAAAATCCTATTTTCTACGCGTCTTACAGCTATTTTGTTTCTTGTTTTTGCTGCCGCCATGGCAACTGGAACTATTTTAGATGCAGGGCAAAGTACGTCACCAACCCCTTATACAAGAACACTAATTTATAATGCCTGGTGGTTTGAGGCCATATTGCTGTTTTTTGTCATTAATTTTTCAGGCAATATTTTCAGGTATAAACTTTATAGGAAAGAAAAATGGGCAACGTTTACACTTCATTTGGCCTTTATTTTTATTCTTATTGGAGCTTTTATTACAAGATATACGGGATTTGAAGGGATGATGTCTATTAGAGAAGGCGCTATCGAAAATAAATTCTTATCACAAAAAACATATTTATCAACCTATATTGATGGCGACTATAAAATTGACGGGGTGCCACAGCGATTGCCTATTGAAAAAGAAGTGGACTTTTCACCACGTTTAAAAAATAAATTTTCAATAAATACCAAATACGATCAACAACCAGTAAAAATTGAGTTGGAAAAATTTGTTCAAGGAGCTGAAGAAGATATTATCCCAGATGAAAGCGGGGACAATTATTTAAAAATAGTGGAGGCTGGTGACGGTGGTGCCAAAAATCATTTTTTGAAAGATGGTCAAATAATGATTATTCACAATGTCTTATTTACACTTAATTCTCAAACCGAAGGCGCGATTAATTTTACATATAACGATCAGGGCATTTTTATTAAATCCCCTTTTGATGGAGAATACCAGACTATGGCAACCATGGAAAAAGGAAATTTAACCAAAGATAGCTTACAACCATTAATCTTACGTTCAAAATATGATATTGGAAATATGCAAATGGTATTTCCAAAACCAGTTATAAAAGGGAAGATAGGCCTTGTGAAAAAATCCCAAATGCTAAACACTCAGGATGAAGAAGGGTTATTGCTTAACATATCTACCAAAGGGGAGTCCAAAACTCTTGCTGTTTTAGGTGGAAAAGGCACGAACAATGCGTTTAAAAAGGTTAAGATTGGAGGTTTAGATATTTATGTCCGTTATGGCCCTAAAGTGCTAGAGTTGCCATTTGCCATTAAACTTAATGATTTTGAAGCAGAAAGGTATCCAGGAACCACTCGAGGATACTCGTCGTATTCAAGTAAAGTAACAGTTATAGATAAAGAATCAGGGGATTTTGATTATAAAATTTTCATGAATAATATTTTAGAACATAGAGGCTATCGATTTTTTCAATCTAGTTTTGACCAAGATGAAAAAGGTACTGTTCTTTCTGTTAATCATGATTTTTGGGGCACATGGGTGACTTACTTTGGTTATTTCATGCTGTTTTTCGGGTTGATGGCCATTATGTTTAGCAAAGGAACCCGTTTTAAATTTTTAGAAAATCAACTCAATTCCATAAAGGCAAAAAAGGCCAAGTTCCTTGCCATTTTATTGATATGTTTTGGAATGAATGCTTTTTCGCAAGAACATTCTAAAAATGATGGCCATAATCATACCAAACCTACAAAAGCTCAGATAGATTCTGTATTAAGCGCTAATATTACGCCTAAGGAACATGCAGATAAATTTGGACATTTGGTAATTCAGGATTTGAGCGGACGTATGATGCCTGTTAATACCTACGCTTCAGAAATGCTGCGAAAATTAAGTAAAAATGATGTTTATGAGTCTTTTGACGCTAATCAGATATTTTTATCAATTCAAGAAAGTCCCATGCTTTGGTACAACGTACCCATTATTTATTTAAAAGCAAAAAAAGATGATTCCATTAGAAAGCTAATTGGTCTTGATAAAACCGTAAACTATGCAGCTTTGACCGATTTTTTAACAGAAGAAGGTAACTATAAATTAGCCCCATATCTAGATGATGCATATAAAGCTCAGGTGCCGAATGCATTCCAAAAAGAATTTAAAGAAGCAGATCAGCGTGTTAATTTATTGTATAATACTATTGAAGGAAAATCACTTAGAATATTTCCAGTTCCAAACGATGAAAACAATAAATGGATCTCTTCTGCCGAGTATCGAGATTCAAAGTATACCATAAAGGATTCCTTGTATGCAAATTTTGTGAATAATGGGTTTAGAGCTTATTTATATACTTTAAATAATGCTAAGAATACAGGTGTTTTCACAGAAGCAGATAAGATTTTAGATGCATTTAGAAAAACACAACACCAGTATGGTTCCAAGGTAATGATTAGTGATGATAAAGTTAATACTGAGGTTATCTACAACAAGTACGATATATTCAAAAAACTCTTTAGCTGGTATATGTATGCAGGCTCTTTATTATTTGTTATTTTAATTATACAAATTTTTAAAAGTCAAAGCAGGGCTATAAAAATTTCAGTTAGTATATTTAAAATAATCATTTTGTTATTATTCTTGTTACATACAGTAGGGTTAATAGCGCGATGGTATATTTCTGGACATGCACCATGGAGTGACGCCTATGAGTCTATGATATATGTGGCTTGGGCGACCATGTTATTTGGTGTATTGTTTGGTAGAAAAAGTGACCTTACTTTGGCGGCAACAGCTTTTGTTACTTCAATGATATTGATGGTAGCTCATTGGAGTTGGATGGATCCAGCTATTGCCAATTTACAACCGGTATTAAATAGTTATTGGTTAATGATACATGTAGCAGTGATTGTGGCAAGTTATGGTCCTTTTACTTTAGGAATGATTTTAGGTTTGGTTGCCTTGTTTTTAATGATTTTCACTAATAAGGATAACAAAGAAAAGATGCTTGTTAATATTAACGAAATTTCTATTATAAATGAAATGTCTTTAACAGTAGGTCTCATTATGCTAACCATAGGAAATTTTTTAGGTGGTATGTGGGCTAACGAGAGTTGGGGACGTTATTGGGGCTGGGATCCTAAGGAAACATGGGCACTTATTAGTATCATGATATATGCCTTTGTTATTCATATGCGCTTAGTTCCTGGACTTCGTGGACGTTGGTTTTTTAATCTTATGTCGGTTGTGGCATATGCCAGTATCATGATGACCTATTTTGGAGTCAATTTTTATTTAGCGGGACTTCATTCCTATGCCAGTGGTGATCAAATCGTGAGTGTTCAATTTATTGTTGGTGCTATTGCATTTTTAGCTATAGTTGGATTTTTTGCATACCGAAAATATGTACGATATTTCAAAAAATAACGGCGTAAGATTTGTTATTAGAAAAATGATTTAGTTGTTTTTTTGGTTTTCAATTTTTGTTGCTCTACTATGTGTGGCTATATAGGTCTTTGCGGCAATACGAGCTTTTGAAAAGGCGAAAAGAAACGAATAACTTAAATTAATTCTAAGACAAATACATATTCTATTCCGAATAAAAAAGCCAATCCAAAACTTATCAACGTACCTATTAAGATATATTCCGTCAATTTACGGTCTTTAGATTTGGATAAATCACTAAATCTAAAAACAGATTTTGCGGCAAGTAAAAATCCAATACCTTCCCAATATTGTACTACTATAAAAACAAATATAAATAAGCGCTCTAGCATGCCAATATAAGCACCAGCATTGGGTAAAGATTCTTGATTGGAATTTTCTTCAAGAGACCATTTTGATATAATGGTTTTCATTATAATAGAAGAGACTATGGTGACTCCAATTATATTAGTGATTAATAATAGAATTTCCGGACTATAAAGTGTTTGAATTTGTAACTGGTAGGGCTCATAAATATTTACAACAATGGCAATAATGATGATATGTGCTAATTGATCTAAAACAAAAAGGATTCTGGAATTCAATTTTGATTTTAGGTGAAGTTTGATAACATCGATAAGGTAATGTGAAATAACAATAATTAATACCCCTAACCAATATTTAAAATTAACTTGCAACACCAATAGCAGTGAACCAAAATGAACTAATATATGCCAATAGAGAAATTTCGATTTATGTTTGTGTTCTTCCTTATGGATAACCCATTTTTCTGGCTGAAATAAGAAATCACCTAAAAAATGAGCTAGTATTAGTTTTATAAATAATGTTAGCATACTGTTTTTATTTGTGACTTATAATAGTGCATCATTTTCGAGATTTCATCAAAACCGCTGCGTTTTAAACCTTGACTTATGTTTCCTTGTGTTTTATTAAAATAATTAGCAAGCTGTTTTTGGTTAAAAGTTGGATTTTCTAAAGCAACTTTAACAAGTGCTGCCGTTGTAACTGTCCAAGTATTCATGGTTAATTGGGCCAATTCTAGCATGATGTTTATTTGAGTGTCAAAAGCTGTAAAAGGCGATTTTATGGCAAGTGTGTTTTTTCTTAATAGTTCAAAACATTCACCAGAATTAACAAAAGCACTTCCATTGGCTTCGGTTATTTTAGTAGAATTATACGATTTATTTCCAATGCCGATGGCTAACCGCACGTCAATATGTTTAAATTGTTTTATGGTAGCTTTTATTAATATGGCTATTTCTAAAGCGTATTCTGGTTTCACTTCTAGCTGAAAACTATCACCTCTGTAAATTTCCCATTGGCTAGGCTCACTTCCAACTTTGTTGAATATGGTTTTTAGCACTTCCAGCCAGGTTATTGGATCGCTTTCTTTTGAATTGATAATATCTCCAGTAATAATACTAGTCATTTTAAACGCGTTTTGATTCTCAAATATATTTCTTTTTTAATTAATATCAAAAAATATTAGTCAAAACGCTAATAATGTGAAATATTAGCTTTTAGACTAATAATACTGAATATTGGTTAAATCAATAATATTACCAATAGACGAAAAGGATAAAAAAATGATACCTCCATAGTTAAAAACTTGCACCTTAAACATAAAAAAGGAGCTCAATTCTAGACTGAGCTCCTTTTTATTTAAAATTATTGAATGTCCGTAATTTGTCATAAGTCTGAAAATATAATAATTTTGTCATT
>CAXBHA010000177.1:0-5821 GCA_963974955.1 uncultured Yeosuana sp.
TTATTACTTTAGAATGCAACTGCACCCTGGACTTGATAATCCTGGAGGATATAATTCAACGGCTCGAGGTGCTTATGTCACTAAGGATAGGAATGCAAATGTTGATTTAAAAGAAATATGGATGCCAACGACTGTAAAAAACCTACTTCATGTGTCTATTTGGAGACAAAAAGAGAGATTGCGGGTTTATCTTAACGAAAATAAGATGCTAGACCTTCCAAAAATATTACCCACTGAAATGAATCCAAATATATTTATTTGGAGAACCGAAGGATTTGAAGACGATGACCATTATTTTATTAGTAACCTGCGTATTGCAGTAGGCAATCCCGATACCCGAAGTAAATTATTAACCGAAGGGAAACTAGTCACTAACGGAATTTTATTTGCAGTGAACTCTGATGATATCAAACCAGAATCATTTGGGGTTTTAAAAGAAATTGCTACAATTTTAAAAGAAAGTGGAGACATAAAAGTAATTATTGTAGGACATACCGATAGCGATGGCGATGAAAACAAGAATTTAGAATTATCCAAAAAAAGAGCTCAATCTGTTAAACAAGCCTTAACGTCAGAATTTAACGTGAAACCTGAAAACATTGAAACAAATGGAAAAGGAGAAAGCAAACCTATTGTTCCAAATTCCAACAATTTAAATAAAGCTCAAAATCGTAGGGTAGAATTTATAATAAATCAATAGTGCGTTGTTTTATTATAAATTCTAACTCGTCAAATTTTTAAATTAAATAAAAATGAAAAAAATAATAATTCCGGCAACACTAAGCCTTGTGTTTTTTCTATCCTTGTCCAACACAGCAAAGTTTCGCTTTCAAGACCCTATTTTCAAAATTCTTGGTATAACCAACAATAATGTAATCATTGAGCAATTTTTTTGTGCCAATGCCGACAACTGTGTTTTTGCAGCTCCACCAATGTCTAATCTTAGTTCAATAAGAGTCCTTGCTTCAGCAAATAAAGTAAAAGTAGCAACCGAGTCATTAAACTATTTGAAAAATTATTTTAATTCAGAAGAATTTATAGCTAAGTATCAAGATAAAAGAATGTCGCAGAAACCACCTGCAATAGAACTTTCAGATGACATAAAACAATTGTATACAGAACAATTAGAACAGTATCAAGAAATGTATTCGCCAGAAGTACTTGGTATGCTACCAGAAGAATCTAAAGCTGGTGCTCTGCAACAAATCGAAACTTTGCAAGCAGCACTTGAAGGCGACATGGAGCCTGACGCGAAGAAAAAATGGGAACAAAATTACCCTTCAAACCCAAATGTCCTTTTAAAAAGAGCGCTATTATCCTTTTTAGAAAAAACTCAAAACATAGACTATAATGCCACTACAACATTAAATCCAAAAAATAAACATTTAGTATTTACGAATCCATTATTTGAAAAAAAAGATAATCAATGGAAAGCGTGTTACCGTGCAGGTAAAGAAGTAACCGATGTCGTTCAGGCATTTGCACAAAATTGGGTTAATGAATTGAACTAAATAAGTCACAATTATACATTTCAATGAAAGATTTGATCTAATGCCGCCTAAACAATATTTAGCTTATAAACTTTATCAATCTATGCCCTCCTTTTCTTTGATAATTTAAATAACCGATTTATAGGGGATTGTTTGTTTTGCATTAATTATCAATTTTACTAAAAAAAGTTATAGGAATATAAATAAATATAATTATTATGAAAAAATCTCTTTTGTTATTATTTTCATCAATGGTTTGGACAACATTTTACGCTCAGTGGTCTGTAGATTCTAACATAAATACGGCCATTTGCACAGCTTCCAATTATCAGTATGAGCAACAAATGGTAAGTGACGGTAACGGTGGTGCTATACTTACTTGGTGTGATTATAATTCGGCTTCTAATGAAAGTAATATTTATGCACAGCGAATAAATTCGGCTGGCATGATAGAATGGGCTGCAGATGGTATTCCAATTTGTACAGTTTTGGGAAGCAACCAAGAACCACAAATAACAGCGGATGGCAGCGGTGGGGCCATAATTGCATGGCAAGACAACAGGATAACCAAGATCCCAACTATTTACGTCCAACGCATTGATGCAAGTGGGCAAGTACAATGGACGACAAACGGCATTTCGTTAAACGATGATCTCGATGGGCAAACACAACCACAATTAATTAGTGATAATAATGGAGGCGCAATTATAACATGGAAAAGTGCAAAAAAAACCCCCATCCTAACCGAGATATTAAAAGCTCAAAGAATAAATAAAGATGGACAATTACTATGGGGAACCGAAGGTGTCAGTGTTAGCCTTAGTGAAACTCCAGAATTGCCTCAAATTATTAGTGATGGTGCTAATGGCGCCATCATTTCATGGAATGAGTGGGTGGGTAATTACCCATCTGGAAGCCATGATATTTATGCTCAAAGAATTAACGCTACAGGTGTTATTCAATGGGGCACTCGGGGTTCTGTTATCTGTTCATTTAATGGTTATCAAGTGGGTGCTCAATTAACAACCGACGGTAATAACGGGGCTATAATTAGTTGGTGCGATTCTCGTAGTGGTGCCGGAGCAACTATATATGCTCAAAAGATTTCTTCATCCGGTGTAACGCAATGGGCCACAGATGGTGTAATTGTCGCGACCGCTGAGTCTAATTCAAGATTCCAAAATCTTATTAGTGATGGCGCTGGCGGAACCTTGATAACATGGAATGATAATTATAGAGTAATGGCTCAGCATTTGACCTCTGAAGGAATAAGCCAATGGGGAGTAACAGGAAAATATATTGGTTATGGGCAAAACGAAGCCCCAAAGATTATAAGTGATGGTTCTACAGGATCAATTATAACATGGTCGGATGGTTTGAATATTTTAGCACAACGGTTGGGCGTAAACGGTAGTTTTCTATGAATTTCGACAGGCTTAAAAGTTTGCTCAGCCGATCAAGTTCAAAGTTCTCCTCAGATCATTCCCAACGGGAATGGCGATTTTATAATATCATGGACAGATAACAGAAACTCAACGCTTACTAATAGCGATCTTTACGGCCAGCTTGTAAATGCCAATGGAATGCTCATTTTATCAAACCAAGATAAAATATTAAAGCCCATTTGTATTTACCCGAATCCTACAAAAGAAATTATAAATATCAGCAACTCATCAAATGTTCCTATAGATAAAATTGTTATTACTGATTTGACAGGAAAAATAATTATGGGAGAAAAAAGTGTTCCTAATGAAATAAATGTGTCACATCTTCAACATGGGCTATACGTTCTTCGTATTCAATCAAACAAGAAAACCCATGTTTCAAAATTCATTAAAAACTAGTTCTAAGCATTTAGAAAGTGACACTTAGTAACGACATATTGCTTAACGTACAAGAAATCGGAACGCAATAAATTCCCTTCAAACCGAAATGTCATTTTAAAATGGGCGCTAGTATAGTATATAAATAAAATTCAAAACAAAGATTAAAACGCTAATAGACTACTAAACAAAAAAACAAACATTTTGTATTTACAAATCCCACTTATGAAAAAAAAGACAATCAATGACAAGATTGTTGCCCAATAGAAAAGAAAGTTACTATGATAGTCCAAGTTTTTGCTGAAAATTGTATAAACAAACTAGACTAAACCCAAACAATATGCAATTATTATCTAAATCCTGAAGTTTTTCTTGTCCCGAAACAGCTTAATTCTAATGACTTACAAATTTAAAAATCAACCTTTTGTGCTATTGTATATTGAAAATAACTACCTTTAATTAGCAGAATATAAAAATCATTCTATGATTTCGATTTGCGTTATTGAGGATTTGATAGAAATTCAAAAAGGACTGGAAACCATTATTGAATCAGATTCAAATTTCAAACTATTAAAGAGTTTTGAAAATGCAGAAAATGCTATCATAGACCTCCCCCAACTACAACCGGACATTGTACTTACCGATATTAATCTTCCAGGAAAAAGTGGCATAGATTGTATTAATGAAGTGAAACCTAAAATGCCTAATACCCAATTTATCATGTTCACTATTTATGAAGATAACGATCAGGTTTTTGAAGCCTTAAAAGCTGGAGCCACAGGATATATACTGAAAAACACGGCTCCACAAAAAATCATTGAAGCATTGCTCGAGCTCCATGAAGGTGGTAGCCCAATGTCTCCTAAAATAGCAAGAAAAGTTTTGGACTCATTTAATACCGATGCTTCAACAAAAAACATTAATAAACTCATATCAAATAGAGAACAAGAAGTATTGATTTTATTGAGTAAAGGATTTTTATATAAAGAGATTGCAGACAAACTCAATATTTCCATGAGCACAGTCAAAAGGCATCTCAATCATATTTACGCCAAACTACAGGTGCAGAACAAAACTGAAGCAGTCAACAAATTATATGGCAAATAAGTTTATTTAAAATTTTAATTTTATCAATTCAATGAAAAAAATACTCTTCAGTATATACATTTTATTCTTGTTTTCATTGAATCTATTTGGCCAAGAAAAACAGATTGACACGTTTTTAAAGGCTATTGAAACTTCCAAAACAAAAGAATTTAAGGTAGATGCCATCATTAAACTAGGAAATTATTGGTTTGAACGTAATTATGACTCTGCAACATATTATTACAAAAAAGCAAATGATATCAGCAATTCCATAAACTATAAAAAAGGCAAATTCGATTATGCAACAAATTTAGGTAATGTGTATTTATTTCAAGGAAACTATAAAGAATTGAAAAAATTGATGGAAGAATCTATCATTAAAGCTAAAGGTTATAATGATACTCATTACGAAGCTATGTTTACAACCAATCTTGGTAACGCCTACATGTATAATGCAGAATATGAAAAAGCATTGCTCTATTTTCAAAAAGGAATTGATCTTTTCAATAAAAACAAAGAGTATAAATATGAGCGTAAAATCAACATTTATATTAGCATTTGTTTTTTGAATTCCAATAACTTAGACAAATCTATTGACTATTCAAAATTGTCACTAGAGCAATCCGAAAAAGCAAAAGACAGTATAGATATTTGTGAAGCCCTGGAATATATTGGGAATGGTTATGTTGAAAAAAATGAATTTAATATTGCTAAACCATTTCTTGAGAGACAATTAAAATTAGCTCAAGATCACAACTTACCCGATAAAATTGCTAACAGCCAATATTTATTATCAAGGGTTTTTCAATCTGAAAAAAACAGTCCTAAAGCCATTGAACTTTTAGAAAGTGCACTCACATATTATTCAGAAACAGGGAATGTTTTTTATAAAATAAATGTTCTTACCCAACTATCCATCTATTATAAAGATCTAAAAAATTATCAAAAATCATTAGTTTATATAAAGGAAGCCGAACAATTGGCAGAAAGCAATCAAATGAAAAGCCATTTGCTTTTGGTGTACACCAATATGGCGTTTTTAAATAATGATATGCACAATTATAAAGATGCATATAAATATCTTGAAAAACATGATGTTTTGAATGATAGCCTAAATTCGATTGAACTAAAAAACAAACTCCAGGATTTGGATGTAAAATACGAAACCAGCAAAAAAGAACTGCTAATAAAAAATCTTACACAGCAAAATGCCATAAAAACATTGCAAAGTAAGCGTAGGTTTTGGATTTCAGTAGCTTTAGGATTGGTAGTTGTTAGTTTGTTATTGTTTGCTTATACGCAATTTAAAAATTTCAAAACCAAAAAAACACTGCTTGCTGCCCAACAAAAAAATGCCATCATCGAGGAGAGGTTGCGTATAGCAAGCGACATGCATGATGATGTAGGTTCTGGATTGAGCAG
>CAXBHA010000178.1:0-5803 GCA_963974955.1 uncultured Yeosuana sp.
ATGCGCCATCAAAAGTAGATGATATATGATACCATATATTGTTTTTTATGGAATAAGGTGATGTTAAGTTCACTATGGTATTTCCAGAAGCATCATACCATGTTATATTTGGAAAATTGTTGATAATCGATAATCGATAGCCCCTTTGATCACTTGATCCTGCTTTTGAGTCTCCTTTGGACATGACAGTTCCGTTAGCAACAGTGGTTTCTTGTAACACCCACGCTTCTATAGAAAATGTACTGGTTAAATCGAGTACATTGCCAAATTCAATATAATCATCTATACCGTCAAAATCAATTTCTGGAATGTTTTTTGTTTTTGCAAAATAGTCGTTGAAAGTTGTTTTATTAACAATTTTTGAATATGAATTACTGCCACAAAAAAGTATTGTAGCAGTTATTAGTGTCCTGAAATTTAGGATGGCATAATTCATTAGTAAGTAAGTTCAAAATAGTTTGGGACTATTATTTGAACAAATATGAATTAAAAATCGATTAAAAGCAAATATATTAGACTAAAAGCACAATAATTTAACAAAATAAAGAGAATAAATCTTTTTTATTAGTAAATAAATTGAATGTCCGTATTCATTCATAATACCATTTTTGTCATTCAGAATGGAGTGAAACGAAATGAAGAATCTATTGAAAACCAATGCGGTTCCTCCTTTGTCGGAATGACAGAATTATTATACTTTCAGACTTATGACAAATTACGGACATTCGATAAATAAATTCAAAAATCAGTATAATTTTTAAACAAATCTAAGTTTAAATTTGAGTAAGGAAATATTCATGATCAAGTGCAATTAAGATTTTATTTTTACAAACTTATAAATAAGGGTAGGCAGCACCACTAACAATAGAGGTAAGGCAATAATAAAGCCGCCTATCACGGCAATGGCAAGGGGTTGGTGCATTTGTGCTCCAGTTCCAATACCTAATGCAAGCGGTGTTAAGGCTACAATGGCACTAATGGCGGTCATTAATTTTGGACGTAATCGTGCCGAAATAGAATGAATAACGGCTTCTTTATACGGGAGCTGTTTCACATCTTCTAAAAATAAGTAAATAGTGAAAATGGAGGCTTCACCAATAATTCCTATAATCATTATAATGCCTGTATAACTGCCAACATTTAATGGTGTATTTGTAAAATATAATGCCAAAACACTTCCTGATATTCCTAAAACACTAATAAAAATAACTAGAAAAGACAGTAATGGATTTCGGAACATAAATAAGATGACAGTAAATACCAAAAGCCCGCCCAGTATTAAAATTAACAATAATTCACTGAACGATTTTTGTTGTTCTGCATAGGAGCCACCATATTCAATTTGATATGAGGAAGGTAAATTTATTTTTGATAACTCATTTTTAATATCTTTCATTACGCTACCTAAATCCCTGTTATTTAAACGCGCCGTGACAATGCCCATAGTTTGCAGATTTTCGCGCTTAATTTCCGAAACCCCTTTAAGGATTGAAAAATCCGCAAAAGTTGATAATGGAAAATAGTTCCCACTTGGAGTACTGATTTTTACATCTTTTAATTTATCAATCGGTGTTTTATAATTTTCAGGAAATAAGACCCTAATATTGGTTAATTGTTCTTTTTCCAATATGGCTCCAGCAATAGTTCCTTGAATGTAGGTTTGAATCTGAGTTTGTAAATCATTGGCCGACAATCCGTATTGTTTTAAAATGGTTTCTTTGGGATGAACATTAAACAAGGGACCGGCAATAACAATGCCATCAAAAACATCGGCTGCACCACTAATTTGAGCTACTTTTTGTGCAATTTCCTTTGATAATTCTTTGAGTTTATCATGATCTGTTCCAAAAATTTTAATTTCAATAGGTTGCACACTACTCATTAAATCACCTAGCATATCGCCAATGACTTGACCAAAATCAACGGTTAAAGATGGAATTGCAGCTTCAATTTTTTTTCTGATACTGTCGGTTACTTCATCAGTAGTTAAATTCCTTTTTTTAGAAAGTTCAATTAAATAATCACCTCGGTTTGGTTCTGTTATAAAAAAGCCCATTTGTGTTCCTGTTCTGCGGGAATAGGTTTTAACTTCAGGAATGTTATCAAGAATGTTATCTACATCGTTAAGCATTCTATCGGTTTCTTCAAGTGATGTTCCTGGAGGACTATTGTAGTCTAAAACGATAGAGCCTTCATCCATTTGAGGTAAAAAACCAGTTTCTAATCTAGGTAAAATTAAAAAGATACTTGTTATAACAATTCCTGTAAATGCGTAGCTAATGATCGGTTTTTCTATAAAAAAGCGAACCCATTTTCGTTCGTGTAAAACCACTGGTGCTAATTCTTTAGGTTTCTTTTTTGAAAAAAGCAAATAGATAACCGGAAGGCCAACCCAGGTGACAAAGAAGGAAACGGTGAGGGTAATAATCATTGTTTCTGTAAGAATCTTAAAATAAGCGCCTGCAATTCCTGTCATTAATATAAAAGGCAGAAAAATAACAATAGTGCTTAACGATGAACTTACCATGGCAGGAAATAAAAATTTAATGGCCTTACCAACTAAATTATGAGCAGATTCTTTTGGATTTTCTTCGTGGGTTCGATGAATTTGTTCAACGATAATGACGGCATCATCTATAATTAATCCTATAGATGCGGCAATAGCTCCAATGGTCATAATATTTAAATCGTATCCCAATATTTTCATGACCACGAAAGTAAGCCCCAATGTTATAGGTATGGTGACTAATAAAACCGAACTCGCTTTAAAAGAGCGCAGGAAAATAATTACGACTATAATAGCTAAAACAAGTCCTATCCAAAGGACATCAATAATACTTTTTAAACTATCTCCTACAAAATCCGCTTGATTGTAATACTGCCTAAGTTGAACACCTTTTGGCAAAATGGAATTCAGTTCAGAAACTTTTTGGGTGACTTGGTTGGCTACATTTATTAAGTTGCTACTGGGTTGTTTTAAAACAGCTATTAGTGGTACGTTCTTTCCATCGGCTTTAATTTTTATAAATTCAGTTTGTTCAGAGATTTGAACGTGTGCTATATCTTTAATTGCTGTTTTTCGTTTGGCATCATCAAAAATTATCAAATTCTCTAATTCGTCTTTATTTTTAATGGTAGCATCTGTAACGGCTAAATACAATCTTTTATAGTCTATTACATACCCATTAGACTGTATAAATCCTGTTTGCTGAATGGCATTGAAAATTTGTTGTGGATTTATTTTTAAAATGCTAAGTTTTTTTTGGTCTAAAAGTATTTGGTACTCTTTTGTTTTTCCACCAATAACTTCAATGGCGGCGACGCCTTCTATTCTAGATAAATAGGGTTTTACAATATAATCACCAATCATTTTAAGCTCTATTTGATTTTTGGTGTCCGATTGCAATGAATATCCCATAACCTGCAGAATGGAAGGATTCATTTTTTCAACAGTGATTTGAACATTCGGTGGCAAATCGTTTTTTATTTGAGCAATCCTGGATTCTATTTGTTGTTTATCAATATCAATATCAGAATTCCAATCTAAAAACGCAGAAATTTCACAACTTCCCATACTGGTAATGCTACGGATCGATTTTAAGTTTTCTACCCGTTTGATTGCATTTTCAACTGGTTTAGTTACCGTTACCATCATTTTATTAACGGGTTGTTGCCCATTGTTAACGATTATTTTTATTTTAGGAAATGTAACATCTGGAAATAGAGACGTGCTTAAATTTTTATAAGAGTAAGCTCCAATAAAAATTAAAAGAACAAGAATAACAGCTAATGGACTCTTATATTTTACATACATTTTATCCATAATCAGTCTATTTTAACTTTAGTGCTATCTGGTAAACCATAGGCCCCTTTTTGTATGATATTATCTTTAAAGGTTAATTTAGGAGTTAATATTTCAATGGAATCATTGTTTTCTAGTCCACGTTCCACGGGTACTTTTATAGCTAATGAATCCTTATCAATTTTCATTATCCAATATTGATCTTGAGTTTCGTTGGTTAATATAACATCCTTAGGCAACAGAATACCATTCTTTTTTTCACCGCTTAAAAGAGATACAATCACGTTTAAGTTTTCTGGCAATGGACTATATTGTTTTAGTTTAAATAACACTTGTTGCGTTTGTGAAACAGGATCGACAATGGGCATTGCTTTAAAAAAAGTAGCAGGTATCACATCCTTATTAGGTAATTCAATATTAATAGTATTATCACTGTTCAAGAGTTTACTATATTCAAAAGGGGCATTTACTTGTATGGCGATATCTTCATTTTTTACTATGGTTGCCATCGCATTTCCTTCCGTTATGTAAACTCCGGGCTCTGTAATGTCAAGCGTATTGATATAACCCATAGCACTAGCAAATACCGATATAATCCCAAATTGATTTGAAGGTGACATATTAGAGTCCTTTAAAGCTTTACTCTCTTTGGTTTGTATTTTAAAGAGAAGTTCTCCTTTTTTAACCCAATTACCCAGTGCTGTATTTACGGTTGTAACATATCCTGCAATTGGTGCTGTAATAGTGGTTTTATTCAAATAAACAATCTGACCATTTATCTGTTCTCTTTTTTGAATGTTTCCTATGATTGGATGAACAATAGTAACAGTTGGCTTTGGTACTGCAATACTGTCGGTTGATGATGTTTTATTATTGCAAGACATCATAAAAATGAGACTGGTTATAAGGGGTCTATATAGTATTTTATTCATGTTAGGCAACGTTTTACAAATTCCAATAATTATAGGAATTGATTAAAATTTCTTTAAGCATCAAAGCATTGGTCTTAGCATCCTGCTTCATGGAAATTTCCTTAATAAGGGTTTTTAGTTCCAAAACCGACACTAAGCTTTGTTTAATTTCAACTTGGTATAATTCAAGGAGTTTGTTGTATTCAACTATTTGATTATTAATGAGAACGAGCTGTTTATCGACATTGGCCATTTGGCTTAAAATATTTTTTTTTCGAATACTATTTTGATTTTCAAAATATTTTTTATCTGTTTCAATATTTTCAAGCTGTATTTGAGATTGCTCTCTTTTTACTTGTTTTTGATGGCCATCAAAAACATTCCAGTTTAATGAGACCCCAATGCTGGCTCCTAAACGATTTGGAGCTGGGTTATAGGTTGCATTAAGTCCAGCATCTCCAAAAGCATTTATTTGGGGTAAATATTGAAGTTCAAATAGCTTTTGATTTGCATTCACTGAAAGACTGTCTAATTTAAATTGCGATGTAAACAAGGATTGCTTTTGATTTAAAGAATTCAATTGTAAATCAATAGTATCAAGGTTATATAGGGTTGTATCATCAATGCCAGACAATAAGATAAGCGCGTTAAAATTATTAAGGTACTCTCCTTGAAGGCGTTCGTAATCAATCTGACTGCTTTCCAAAGCTATTTCCAATAATTTTAAATCGATAAATTTATAAATTCCAGCATTCACTAATGGTTTCATTTGTTGGAGTTGATCTTCTATTATTTGAATAATTTTTTGTGTGTTCTCTTTTTGTTTTTGAACCTGAACACACAATATAAACTGATGCGTTACTACTTGCTGTAACTCAGCTTTTGTTAGTTGTCCTATGTTTTTATTTTGCTCCCTTAAGATGCTGGCTTTGTTTTCCTGCGCAGCGAAACGGGAATTGGTAAACAAGGGTTGGTTTATCGACATAAGCGCCTGAAATTGGCCACCATTAGTCGCTGCTAAATCTTGACCAATATAACTGGTACTCCCAGAAGGAAGCCATTGTAATTTATTTGTATTACCGTCTTTAGA
>CAXBHA010000179.1:0-5795 GCA_963974955.1 uncultured Yeosuana sp.
ACCCCATCGGCCTTTTTCTGTCGATAGAGGGCATCCACTGAGCTGTTGCCCAGCCATAATGCCTTTTCCAGATTCCTTTCATAATTGCTCGCATCGATGTTGTAGAAGTAGGTATGGAACAGCTCCAGGTGCGCCAATGCCTCCACGTTCAGGTTTTCTTGTTGGGAAACGAGCTTCAAGGGAATTACACTACCGTTTGAGTTGACCACAAAGGCACTGCCCACGGTCTCCTTGTGCAGTTTGATGACCATCAGCATGGAAACAATACAGGTGAGCACAGCCCCTACAACGGCCGTCAATACAATAAAGCGGTTCAGCTTAAGGATGTTGTATATGTTTTTATAAGGTGTTTTCATTTTAAGTATGGATGATTAATTGTCTAATGTGCCTTTTAATGTGGATTATCCACCAGTGAAAAGTTTAAGGGTGAACGAGATGGCCCTACGGTACAGTTTGAACTTCAGGAATACGATAAACCCGATGGAGCCCAGTTGCAGCAACGGGGCAAAAAAGCTACTTCCCCAATCCGTTCCGAATAGGTTGCTCCAAAAATTGGTGTTGATTTCGGTATAGAGGTTGTTCAGGAATACATTGACCAAAAAGAAGGCGGCACCAGCATATACACCCCAGCATAGAGCTTAAAGAAATTGTAGGCCAAGGACCGGAACTTTTCAAATACGGCCAGACTGATGACCAATGGAAAAAACGCCTGCATGATGCCCAAAAGGAAAAACCGCTCCGCCAAGAACAAGGGATAGATGAACAAATCCAACAACCACAGAAAAACCCCGATGATAAAGGCTAGCATCTTCAACCCGTACAAAGGGGTGACCAGAGCCTCGTAGAGTATGGCCATTGCTTTTTTGGCGGCTTCCAAGGCACCCACATCCTGTTCGATGTCAATATCCTGCATCTGCAACGGGAGGAGTGCCGGAGCCGTGTCCCGGTATTGGGTCTCGATGGCCACCAAAATGGCATCGAAAACGCCCAATACCTGTGTAGAAAAAATGACCAAAATGACCACAGCTAAGTTTTTGGCCAGTTCCGCAGGGGTCAACCCCCAGGTATAGCCCTCGTTGTTCGCTACGCCCTCGTTGAACCCGTTAAAGTAAGTGTTGGTAAGCTCTAATATTTCGCTCTCTTTTAATTGGGTAAGGGACACCTTTCGGCTATTGTTGACAAAGGAAACGGCATCGTTTACCGAAGCGATGAACTCCTGTACAGTATGGTCCATCTGTTTATGGATGCCCTTTTCGACCTTACGGAACGGGTAGGTAAACTTGGTGGCGTTCAATGCCTTGTTGTATGGGAGAACAAAGAACAGATATGAACTATGTTTTAAATAACCACGCCCTTTAAAATAATCGTGGGTCGCTTTTTGGAGAAAGGTATCGTTGGGCAATTCGTTCGCCGTATAAAGGCTTTTTCTTTAAATGTCCTGTTTGTGAATAACCGTGGCCACGGGCAGTGATTTGGACGCCTGGAACCATGAACCGTGTATGTCCTCAAAATCCTTCTCAGATAAGGAGTATATTTCAGGGGTATCCACTTGGTAACCCAAAACCAAATTGCCATTGTTAGCAAAGATGATATGCCCCTGGATGTCCAAAATGGGATGGTATGCCGATAGGTTAATCCTTCTCATAGTATAAGTGGCTGCTTCTTTTGTTACTAATGGTCTGTGGGAACACCCTGTTGATGTGCATCAAAGCAGGGTTTTTGGTAAGGTGGGTCAGCACTGTATATAATGCTCCGTTCCATAGAAATATGGAAACGATGACCACAAAACTGAACGAAAAGATGATAAACAATAAAGAGCCGATAACGGATGTCATCATCAAGGCGAACAGGGATATGGGCAACCCCATAATCACCGCCCGCTTACGTATGTTTTTATAGACCTCGAACCGTTTCATTACACTACTATGCCTATTAAATAGGTGAAGATGCCCACTACAGCTCCGGCTATGAGGACAAAGACCAGTACTCGTGTAATCCCTTTTTTCAAATCGGCATTTTCACCGAAGAAATGTCCCGCATTGAAGAGGAAGCCGATAAGGAAGATGACCCCAAGGATAATCGGGAAAATGGCACGGATGGTATCGGAAACATCGTTGACGGAATCTTCGATGCCCCCTATTTGGGCAAAGGTTGTACTTGAAATGAGCAAGAGTAGGGTGGTTACATACAATGATTTTTTCATAATGAAATCGATTTAAAATTTGCCTGATTTTGATATTTGAAAAATACTGTATATTGTAATTCAAATAATTGATAATCAGTTGTTTGTGAATAAAATAAATTTTAAATCCGATTGTTTTTGTTTGATGCCAATTGGCATTAAATCATATGGAAATCTGAAAAGACTATGTTGATAACTCTAAAATTTTGGAAGTGCCTGGGCCTCAAAAACGTCAGTTTTTGGATTTCGCTCCTGCAATTCTGCTTTGTTTTTGGTCAGCAAAAAGTGATTATCATCGACCCCGGACATGGTGGAACCGATTCCGGTGCCATAGGTAGAAATGATATATTGGAAAAAGATGTGGTTTTGAATGTAGCCAAAGAAATTACCATACTTAACAAAACCCTTTTTGATGATAGGTTTGCTATCTATTTGACCCGATATGCCGATACCCTGGTTTCCCTAAAAGATAGGGGCCGATTGGCCGGGTCACTTAAAGCAGATGTGTTTGTGTCGTTGCACTGCAATGCATCTTCCAGAACCTCACAAGGAATAGAGGTGTATGTCCATACTTCCAGAAAAAAAGTAAAACATATCAAGGTATCCATTGCCATAGGACTCTCCATTTTAAAAGAAAGTACAGGAAAGCTCGGTTTTAAGGAACGAGGCGTGAAATTTGCCAATTTTCAGATACTTCGGGAGACTGTTGTGTATTGCCCAACGGTACTTGTTGAAATGGGATTTATTACCAATGCCGATGAAGCAGATTATTATTTGAATCCAAAAAACATCAGGGCTATGGCGTTGGCTATTTTGATGGGAATAAAATCATAGTCTATTCCGGATCTTTCTACAAAGATTTGGAAATTGATTTCTTTAAATTTATCAACTCATTCTTTTGTTCATTAATTAGACTTTCAAGTTCATTAAAAATATAATCAAATTTTTCCTTTTTAGAAGTCTTTTCAATGGCATTGGTATCTATAGAACTGGTATTCTTCAGTTGTATCATCATATCCAAATGACTAATAATTTCCTTTTCTTCTTTGGAAAGAAACTCACCATGTTCATTGTACCATTCTTTCTCTTTAAAGATGATTTCTTCATTAAAATTTACATCCATGCATTGATTGAAAATTTTTTCAGAATTATTTTTGACCAGATCTACAAAACTCGCCCATTTATTATCACGTGGAAGTGCCCTGTATTCAAGCCAACGAGGGGATATTAAAAAATCACGTTCCTTAAATACTTCTAAAATTTCTAGTATTGGAGCTACATTTTGTAGAGGCTTCTTCATAGGAAGAAATTCTCTATTTCTCCATAACTCTAATATTGCTTGGCAACATTCTTTTCTCAATTGTTCTTTTTTCTTTCCTGATGGGGCTTTATCAGCATTTTCCATTAACTCGGATATATAGTGAATCATCCATCTTACTAATGTGTTTCCGGTATGTTCTAGCTGTAGTTCTTTAATTATTTTTTTACCCAATTTTAAAATTGCGTCCTCTGAGTGTTTTAACTTTTCCATCTGGTCGTATAAGATAAATTTTTGTGTTGTTCGCTAATCCTAGATCTCGTTTTTCTAAACCATAGACTTTTTCATTTAGTTGTCTTTCAATCTCACATTTAAGAATCAAACACATATTCATCTCCTTTAAAAAATTTAAAATAAAATGAATATTCACTTTGAAAATTACACCGCTGCTTTCAACTTTATCGTGATATTTATATTCCGTAGTTTCGTTCCATTGCCTATATTCTGAAACCACCTTATTTTCAAAGAATGCTTCTTTATGGTATTCACTGTATGAAATATCAAATATGCTTTCAATTTGTTTTCCAAAACAGATATAGTCTCTTCCAATATCCTTCTTAAAGGGATCTTGAACGTCCAATCCTTCATAATCTGAGGATGGATTTCTTAACCATCCTATATATTGAAAACCATTTACGTCAATTTCAAAATCATATTCATCTTTTTCAAAAGGTATTGCGTAGTCATAGGAATCTTCAGCTGACTGAAACGCTCTTAACAAGGCTTCTGAACCCTTATTAGAAACCAAAGCGGACCGAATAGAAATGGATTCATAATTCTCCCCAAAATTCCGACGTACGGATGAAAATGCCATTATCTGATTATTATCAAAAAAATGATCGAACCCCACTTCAGTGTCATATTTTTCATCGTCTATTATGCTTCTCCAATTTTCGTCAAATTTTTCAAACTCATTGTTCCAGTATTTATCTTCTAAGGGAACAGTATCCGCAATATCGGATAACCAATAATTTCCCCAAGTGTTTCCCTTGGATTTTATCCAATAATCCCATGTACCCCATTGGTCTTTATATTCAGGTTCCACGGTTGGCTGAAATTCCAATAACTGATTTACCGCACAAAACATAGCATGATATTCAAAATAGGTTTCCAAATCCTCAACAACGGGGTCGCTTCCGTGTCTTTTACTCATCAAATGGTAATCCCTATCACTCATTTGATTTCTAATATAATCGTCTTCATTAGGGTTACCTGTATAGCCCCATTTGTTGGTTATGAAATAATCTGCAATATTGGCGACATCATTCTCTAAAAGGTTAAAAGGTCGAGCGGCTCCACTATACCAATAAGGTAGAGTATCCATAGGATCGAAATGAAAATTCCTTTCTCTAGAAAATGAAATTTTTGAATTCAATTCGGCTTTACCACCATAGTCATTTTTAATCATATCTAACCCGCTTATCAAAGAGTTATCAATGTTTATTTTTTCTTCCGGGCTAAATATTGAAGTATCATGTTTATATAGGTTAATACAGACTTTCTTAATAAAGAATTTTATTAGAGCATGTGGTAAGTCTTGGTTTAAAAGCTCTTGATATATTTCGTTTTTTAATGAAACCAATTTTATAGGAGATTCTTGGCTGGCTCTCTCAATAGCAATCCACAGGTAAAGTTTAGCTGACATCCAATAAAACATATATTCTTTATCCTGAAAAGGGAAACACTCCTTATGGTTTTGGAATTCAAAGAGCTTTTTTATTATACCTATTTCTCCAAAATTTATAAGTCTTCGGATACAGTGTACCGCCCTCCATCTTAATCTTTTGTCGGGATGACCAAGTATGAATCTTAAGACATCACAAACAATTTGTTCAGGATTGGAAGGTGGAATGAGTTTATCATACCATGAACCATCGCCCGCTTCTTTCTCTATTTTTGAGGTCCATCGTTCTAAGGCCCAGAAAATTAGATTTTCATTTTCTTCAATAGTTAAGTGATTATTTATCGTCAAGCTCAATCCATAAAGTGACTCGTCAGTAAGTTGCTCTATCTTATCCGGAATAACATGAATAATAGCATCAAACAAAACATCATCAGAAACTGAGAATATCTTTGAAAAGCTTCTGACATGAGCTAAAAAGAGGTAGTCATCTTCATTTAATTTATTAAACCATTTGTTTAGAACATATTTGAACTTTTCTTGACTCCATTTTCTCACTCCAGGATGAATTCTCCATTCCTTTAACCTTTCATCAAGTGCTTTTTCTAAGGAATAATAGTTCAACACCTCATTTGAAACATCTACCAAGGCATTTAAATGTCCAACGTATTCCT